>JAQBGS010000247.1:0-11696 GCA_032128535.1 Nitrospirota bacterium | reverse complement strand
TCCCAAATCCCCACGAGCCACCATAATCCCATCCGCTTCCTGGATAATGTCTTCCAGGTTACGCACGCCCTCCTGATCCTCAATCTTCGCAATAATTTTCACGCGACCGGCTTTGTGGCCCAACAGTTGGCGTAATTGCCGGATATCCTCAGCTTCGCGCACAAACGACAGGGCGATGAAATCCACATCCCGTGCCAGGCCAAAGAGAATATCTTTTTTGTCTTTTTCCGTGATAACCGGGAGATTGACGCGGATTCCTGGCAAATTCACATGGCGTTTACTTTTCAAGACGCCGCCATCCAGGACGCGGCATTGCATGAGGGGACCGGTTTTTTTCAAGACCTCAAAATTAATCAAGCCATTGTCGACGGTGATCTTATCGCCCACATTGACCGTTTCCATTAAATCGGCATAGTCGATGTGAATAGAGCTTTCTTCCACATCCACTGGTCCTCGCGCGGAGATGGACACAATGGACCCACTCTGTAAGTTCAGATCGAAAGGCAAGTCTCCGGTCCGGATTTCCGGGCCTTGTGTATCCAACAGAAGAGGTATAGGAAATTCAACTTTTTTATTCAGGGTTTTAATATGTTGGATGACTTTGGCATGAGTGTCGTGGGTGCCATGAGACATATTTAAACGAACAATGTTCATGCCCGCGTCATACATCTTTCGCAACATCTCATAGGATTCGGTGGCCGGGCCGATCGTACAAATAATTCGTGTTTTTTGCATACGTCCTTTGGGGGAAGAAAAAGTCTTGGGACTGATCTTTAGGGGTTCATGGTGTGAGGAACGATTCGACGAGATGAGGCGTCCTCTGAGTGTGGGAATGATCGCCCTTCAACGTTATCATTGAAAGCGAATGCACAAGGAAAGGAAATGCGAGGATTCTAGGTTGAAAGGGAACCCTAACTTTCCATCATCTCCAACCGCGTATCAAACTCATGGCCGCAAGACACGCACCGGATACAGTCGGATTCGACTATGGGTTCGTCATCCCGGATGCCCATGCCGCCACAGTCTGGACAGCGCGCTAAGTGGAGCACCTCGTCTTGAAGGTTTTCGTACCGGGTGCCTCGCAAACAGAAAATCGGTTGGCCATCCAGCAACCACGGTTGGCAGGCTTTATTCACAACCGGGAGGACAAGGTAATGATGCGCCGCATAATCCTGAATCGCCTCAGGCGTCGTGAGCCCATCCTTGATCAGCTTCCCAGTTTTGGCATCAAAGATGCCGGACTCTTTGATGACCGCTTTCGTTGGCCCCATGAGATACCTCCTTGTGACAGACTGAATCTGTTCCTGAACAGATGTGTTCCGACAAGTATCCCATAACGACCTATTGTCAGAACAAGATGTAAAAATTGCCTATCTTCCCCACCAGGGAACTGGCATAGAGAAAAGTGAATACCTGCTTGTTTTCAGGTAAGACTCCACCACTTCAAACATTTTGAGTTGTTGTCGCCGTCGTCGTTAACCGCCATTGGGCTTTTGTGGTTTGTCATCTTCCAACAAATCCTGGCTAACGGTCTTGACAGATTTGCCAAGTCCGTCCTCCCAAGACGGAAAACCTTAAAACTCAAGCACCGACCTGATTGAATCAAAACGGATCGCACGAAATGCAAACCTTATTTATTTTTCTTCTTTTTGGATTTCCCCCACGTTTCTTTCAGCACCGTCTTCCACTCCTCGCGGGACACCGCCGGCATAGTCTTAATGCGAATATGGCCCATCGAGGCATTGAGCACACCGGCCTTCATTGCGGCGCAATTATCCGGAAATTCCAAAATGGCCACCACATCATATTCACCCAGACAATAATAGGCATTCAGCAATTTCCCACCCAAGGATTCTACATTTTGCTTAACCATCTCTGACCGTTCCACGCCCTTGTCCTTCATGGTCTTCAGCCCTTCGTGGGTAAAGTTCACTAAGCTTACGTAGATTGGCATGTTGTACCTCCTGGAGATAAAGTGAAGGATGAAAACGCTCGTTGTTGTAATGAGGAGAAGACTATCCTAGAGGAAAAGCTAGCGGAAGAAAAGTATTTTTTTTGAAGGGGTTTTTCATAACGATTCCTTGTGGTCAATGACGGTGGAATTGCCTGAGCCTGGGTTTCCTCTTTCCTGGGAAGTGGTGTTTGTAAATAGCAAAAAACCCTTGCCCCGGCATTCTGGGAAAAGGATTGAGACTATTGTATAGTCTCCAAGCGGTTTGAGACAGGCTGGGTTGCGGCCATAGTCGCCGGCACCCCAATTACACGAATGGTTTCTCATTGGAGGATGGTCTTGGCCATGAAAAACAAAACTTCAAGTAAAGAATTTAAGCCTAAAAGCCAGCCGAAAAAACTACCCCGATCAATTCACTCTCCCACGACGCAGAGTTACGCGGAGGCATTAGACGCCATGAGCGAACGGCTCGATATGATGCTCCCCGAAGTCATGGCGCGAATCGCCGCAGTTGAGCACGTGTTGATCGAGAAAAAGGTGTGTTTGCACGAGGATCTCTTGAGAGCCCGGCAATTTATTGATGAGCAGGAGAGCTTCTAGTCATCGAATCATTTCTGACTGAGGAACCGTGGGCGGTCACGCACGGCGATCATGCGGATGAGATCGCGCACCGAAAGAATTCCGACGATCTTTCGGTTGTCGGTGATGGGCAGGTGGCGAATCCATTTCTCGGCCATGAGATCGCTGGCATCATGGATGGTCCGATTAATGTCAATGTCGATGAGCGGGTGGGTCATCACGGCCTTGACCGTGAGGTGTTTGGCGTCCTCTTCCTCACTCAACACTTTTTTAACCAGATCGCGTTCGGTCACAATGCCTTTGAGTTCCCCATCCTGCCGCACCAACAGGGCGCCGACTTTTTTGTGTTCCATTTGTTGGGCCGCTTGGAAAACGGGTACATCACAGTCGATGGTTTCAATAGATGTTTGCATCAAGACGCTAAGCGGGCGATACACATTATCTAACTCTCGGATCGGGCCGGACTCGGCGTACACAAAATAGCGGACGAGGTCACGAATCGAAATCAGGCCGACTATTTCTTCGCCTTTTGCGACGCAAAGATGGCGAACGCCATGTTGTTCCATGGTATGACTGGCATCAAGCATGGATCGATGGCTGGCAATCGTATGCAGGGGGCTCGACATGATCTGCCCCATTGGTGTGGTGGTATCGGCCTGATCGGCGGCCATCACTTTCCGAACCAAATCCGTTTCGGAGACAAGCCCTACAATCGGTTGCTGATCGGCCTCGACTCCCTCTCCTTGAACCACGAGACAGCCAATACGTTTCCCGGCCATACGGATTGCCGCCTCTACAGCCGTGGTTTTCTCGGTAACCAGTTCAAGGTCCCGTTGCATAAACTCTTCAATTGCGACTGGAGGGAGATCACTCATACAGACACCTATTGTGTTGAAAGATGAGAAATATACTATTGTGAAATTTGCCTTGAGTTAAACGAAAGGCACACTTTAACATAGCGGTCTCCTTTTAGGGAGCCTGTGTGTCCATTTGCACGGAACGTTCATCCGGTCACTTAATCGATGGGCAATGAAAAGACGATTTGTCAGTTAGGAACGCATCTTTAGCCCACCGCGGGACGAGGGGAGGGATGCCTCGTGTGGATGCCGCTTTCATGCCGGGCTCCACATGGTCGACGAGAATAAAATCGACTCCTCGATCAAATAAGTCTTGTACCTCCTGCTTCAACTCACTCTCGTCTTCTTCCCTGAGCCACGAATAATTCACCCGTACCCCAGTGTCCTTCAAGCGGTCCATTGTGTCCTGGCTGGGTTTGCCGCGCACAAAGGGCACATAAGGCACTTTGACAAGCTGGATAAACTCCGCACAGGAATGAATGGTGGCTTCAACATACTGGTCACGGGAAAGCTTGCGGCTCATATTGACGATCCAGCTTTTTCTACCGGCCCCCTCGGCTACTAGGCGTATAGCAGGAGCCGCCTTGTCTCGGGCGGCAAAGATGACTTGATCAAAGCGTTGTGTCCTTGCGACGGTTTCAGCGACCAGTAAGGCGAGGCGAGGATCATTATGTTTGATATCCACATTAATCCAGATATTCCGCGGCATGACGGCGAGCGCCTGTTCGAGGGTCGGAATATATTGTGCGTTCGTCTCTCCTTGGCATGGCGCAAGTTCCAGATTCCGGACCTGATCGAATGTTGACTCGGAGATGTGTAAGGTTTGGTCCTTGCCAATCACCTGATCATCGTGTGCGACGACAATCACATGGTCGGCGGTGGCACGTACATCAAGCTCGATCTGGTGCACGCCTCGACAAATCGCGCGCTGAAACGCACCAACCGTGTTCACGGGGCATCCCAGCAGTCCTCCGCGGTGAGCGGAAATTCCACGCGCCGGCAGGTCAGGTGTGGGTGGGAGAGAAAGGGGGCAGGCCACAGGGGGTGAGGCACACCCGAGCCAAAGACTAAGGCTAACGATGGCCGTCCCGAGCAATGGGTATAGTCGTTGAAGGAATGGTTCACTCATCCGTCATTCTCTTGGAACGTACCTGATTGATTAGTTCACGAGCATGGGCTGTTGAGCCCCATCGGTCAATGAGAACACCAAAGCAAGAATCGCGGCCTGCACAAGCCAGCCAATCAAACATACTCCAAGCGCCCGATAGGTACTGTGATAATCCAAGGCTTGGCGCACCGCAATCACCATGGCGACCAGCATCCAGGCACTCACAAGCAGATTCACTATTGTGCCTAAGCCGGGGATGATGGCGAAAATTCGAAGAATCCCTGGGGCGCTTGAAAAGCCAATGGTCCGGAGTAGTTCACCATGATCAGCATGTGTTTGAGGTCCCGGCAACAGTTTCGTGCCAATGACGTAGGTCAAAAAGGCCCACACATACCAGCCGATCAGGGACCCGGCGGTGCCGATCACCAGACCCGTCAGCCCGGCTGTGGCCATAAACCCGATCCCGCCGGCCAGACTGGATAACGCGACCACACCAACTGCTTGGCTCATGGCGTTCTTGTCGGCTTCCACTTCTTCATACAAATTGACATCGAGCTTGGCCGCTCGAATCATCCGATCAACAAATAGGGTCATAAGGGGGGCCTTTCGTTCACGAAGGATGATGATTCTGACAAGTGAAACGGATTGTGCCCGAGCGACACGTCAGAAGCAATTTGAAAAACACACGAGGGTCGACTCTCTATCCCTGGGAAAACATTGGGTTAAAGTCCGGGGCAGGGCTTCAACGCAGGTTTAACAGGACGCCGCAAAGGGATTGGCGAGGGGAGGAGGTGTGTGCCCGAAGGCACGCCAGGTATCTTCTCGGGCTTGCATGGCGCCGTGTAGCAATTGTTTGGGGTTGGTGGTAATCGTAGAAAACCTTTCTGGAGAACGTTGGGGGCTGATAACGATGACTCGATTGGCTGATCCAGGAATCTGGGGCTTGTGCCCTGAGAGATCCACCTTTGTGGTGTTATAGGCGATGTCCTCTCCGAAAAACGCTTGTCGAAGGGCAGGGCTGTAGTGGCGGGTCGCGGGCCACGTCAGCGATTGAAGCCAGGAGTAAGTCGACAGAATACGATGCGAATGAGGCATGGTGAGAATCACCACGACATAGCGGCAATCATATTCCATCATGCGTTGGACGGGGAGGCGCGCGCTGATGGACCCATCCACATAATGTCCGTCCCTGACTTTCACCGATTTGTTGTAGAGGAGCGGAATGGCGGCGGTGGCTCGGAATGCTTCCCAGATATCAATGTCTGCCGTGCGGTTGGTGATCCACTCGGTGTGAGCATGCGTGCGTTCGGTGAGTGACACATGGAGGGTCGTCGGGGAGGAACGCAGTTTGTCGAGGTGAAGCGGACGAACCTTCTTCCCAATCTGATCCACCAAATAATCAATATCGACGATTCTTTTCAAGCGAAACGGATTCACAAAACTTTTTTTCGACAAATAGTGAATGTACGTTTCGACACCATAGCTGGCCTGGCCGGTGAGAAAGTACGCCCCATTCAAGGCCCCTGCCGAGGACCCGACGAGATGATCGAAACAGTGGGTGAAGCCCATTTCCTCCAGTGCGGCTAACGCACCCATAGAATACACCCCGCGCATGCCGCCCCCTTGCACGACCAGGCCGATGGTGTCGGTGCCATTCAGCCCCAGACGTTTGTGTTCAAGGACCTGCCAGGCCTCACGGCCGGTGTGGGTCTGCGTATCAGTTGGGGGCGAAATTAACGTCATAGGGTACAGGCGGTCATCCTGGGCCAATGCGAAAGATCTGCGATCGGGTGGATCAGGCTGGATCGTGCTCTGGCGAGGGGATACGTTGTTTGATAATCTACCGAATATTTCGAGCAAAACCAAGCCGAATCCAAAAAAAAATGGGTGAGAGGGCGCTTCTAGGCATGGTGCGTTTACATGAGCGTTTCGATGAGACGGGGAAACTAGATAGGGGAATTCACGGCAGAAAGAAACGGATCAACGCCGGTTGCCGTCAACACGGAGCCGAGGTACAGTCACGCACACCATGCGAGGCCAGATGGACAAACCCATAAAAGCAATTATAGCCGTAGTCCTGATGGTGTGGTGTGTGGGGTGCGCCGGCCCTGTCTTTAACACTCAAGCCATTGAAGATGAGCCAAGTCTGCTCGTTGGCTTGGCACGCTATCATGATGAGGTAGAAGCCGCGGCCATTCGACACGATCACCCAGTGGAATGGACAACTGGCGACCTGCAGGCCATCCTGAAACGACTCGCCATTCATGAAGGGAGCGGGCTCCTGGATTCCTCCAAGCCCCAGCAAGCGGTCTTCTCTTCGGAAGATCTCACCCATCTCGTTCCCGCCTTGCAACAGACCTTCAACATGGCCCGTCCCTCGGACTGGATCGTCTTTGCCGTATGGGGGGGCTCCGAACACACACGGGGCCTCGAGGTCACGTCAGGCGGCCTATTCCTCCAAGATCAGCAGCTGCACATTCTTCTCGCCAATCATCGCGAACGGGTCTCCTCTGAAGAAGACGGCATTCAAGCCATCCGCAAGAACCCCTTTCACGCACTCAGAGATGTGAAGCGGAATCTGCTGTTCTATCCACCCAGCTATGTCATGGCGTCACGAAACAACTGGATCATGAGCGGATTCGAATCCCCAGTGAGTGAAGTCATTCTGGACTACCAAGCCCTTCTGGTCGAGAATCGCCCTGAAACACAAATCGAAATCGAGGAAGCCGCCGCTTCAGAAATCCCCAAGATAGACCGTATCACTGCATCTTCTAACGATGCCGAGCTTGAGATATTGCAGGAAGAAATCTCCACCCTCAAAAATGAGCTGTCGCGCCTCAAGCAGCAAATGAAACAACAATCTGCAGACCCACCAAAAACAAACATCCCCTGACCCCCTTTCCTACTCCCCTGTTGTCCCTACAGGTTGTAGAGCTTGCGCATGCAAATAGTTTGGCAGGGGTAGGAAACCATCCTTTTCCGTTAGCACAGATGTGAGTTATCAGGCAGCTAACTTCTCATCTCCGTCATGCCCGACATTTTCCCTTGGGCATCCATCTTTTCTTCTTCCTTCATACCTGCAGGTAGGTAGCGGGGACCCATTAAAAAAAAGAGGGGGAAGATGGATTGTCTCGCTTACAGCTGGGGAGTGAGATAGATATCGAAGCGGTGTTTTTTTGTTGTGATTGAGGTCGTTGGTTTGGTTTCAGCCAGAAATCCAGCATAAGACGGGCGTTTGACGACGACGCGGTTTGTAGCAATCGTGAGTGCGAGGTTGAGTACCGCATCCGCATCCGCATCCTGCCCTACGACATTTTGTAACATTCGCATGTCTTTCTTCACGAGCGCCGATTTTTCTTTCGGGGGAAACATGGGGTCGAGATAAATAACTTCGGGCTCAAACGGGGTCTGTAGGAGTTCTTGCTGACTCTCCCCACAGATGAGGGATAGTTTGTCTTTGATCAATACGCCAATTTTTTCATCTTGTTCGGCACGACGTAAGGCATCTTCCAGGAGTTTGGCGATGACTTCCGAGCGTTCGATCATATGCACGCGACACCCCATTGTCGCTAGCACAAAGGCGTCACGCCCCCATCCGGCTGTTGCATCCACAATGTTCGGTCGATGACCTTTTTTAATACCCACCGCTTTACTGATGGCCTCGCCACCCGCATGGCCATATTTTCTCCGATAGGCCGTTTTGCCTGAGAGAAAATTAATGACGATGGGCAACATGTCCGGATGATCGTGATCAACCAAACCCAATTGTCCATTGTTCATTTGAAGAGAATAGTTCAAAGAAGCCCTACTCAGGCTAGAGACGTGCGGAATCTTGGCTCTCCTATGGCCGACCTCATGCTACCCAACGACCAAATTAAAGTATAGATGCAATTTTGTGAGAGGGAGTCGAAGGGATTCCCGCTACAAACTGGCGGGAATGACAAGGAGCGGGAATGACGGAGGCCTAGGAAAAGGGATGTTCTTACTCTCGGCGGGCATGACGAGCGGGCTAAATAGGCTTGGGTGTCAATGGTGGTTCTGGAAACCAACTCTTTCGGAACCAGAAGGCGACATTGACGAGTGCTAACAGTACCGGCACTTCGACTAAGGGTCCGATGACGGTGGCAAAGGCAACGGACGATCCCAGGCCGAATGCAGCGATGGCCACGGCAATGGCCAGCTCAAAATTGTTGCTGGCTGCGGTGAAGGATGTAGCCGTGGTCTTGCCATAATCGGCCCCGATGAGTTTCCCCATCCCAAAGCTGACGAGAAACATGATGACGAAGTAGAGGATGAGTGGCAGAGCAATGCGCAGCACATCGCCCGGCAGGCTGACGACCATGCCCCCTTTCAGGGTAAACATGGCGAAGATTGTGAAGAGCAGTGCGATGAGCGTGATGGGAGCAATCTTCGGGAGAAACCGCTGTTCATACCACTCTTGGCCCTTTTGCCTGATCCCGATCCATCGTGAGAGGAAGCCACAGACAAAGGGGATGCCGAGATAGATGAAGACGCTTTCGGCAATCGTTTGGAAGCTGACGTCGACGATGTTCACGGCCAGGCCCAATAGGGACGGCAGGACTTCTAAATAGAACCAGGCCAATCCACTGAAGAAAATCAATTGAAAGAGACTGTTGAAGGCCACCAATGCGGCCACATATTGGTTGTCCCCTTCGGCGAGTTGATTCCAAACGAGGACCATGGCAATACACCGCGCCAGTCCGATGAGGATGAGCCCGGTCATGTATTCAGGCGAATCGTGGAGAAAGACCACGGCCAGGCCGAACATGAGCAGAGGGCCGATGACCCAGTTTTGAACGAGTGAGAGGAGAAGAATTTTCCAATCGCGAAAGATGAAGGGCAGCTCTTCATATTTCACCCGGGCCAGCGGGGGATACATCATGAGTAAGAGGCCGATGGCGATGGGAATGTTGGTTGTTCCCAGAGAGAGGCTGTTGACGAATACCGGTGCCCCGGTGAAGACCGAGCCAATCGTGACGCCGGCTGCCATGGCCAGGATGATCCAGGCTGTGAGGTAGCGGTCGAGGAACGATAAGCGAGGTGGGGCGCACGTGGTCATGTTCGTACCGCCTCAATTCTTTCCTTGAGCAGGAAGAAGGCCTGCTCGAATGCGGCTTGGATGTCGGTTTCGGTGCCTGTGGCTTTGGCTGGGTCGGGGATACTCCAGTGTAATTTTTTCGGTTGTCCGGGAAAGATTGGGCAGAGTTCTCTTGCGGCTTGATCGCAGACGGTGATGATGAGGTCAAATGCTGTATTGGTCATGTCATCCCACGACTTGCTATGCGGCTGGCCAGGATCGATTCCATGCCGTTGTAACGTTGCGAGGGAACGGGGATGCACTTCTCCCGTGGGATGGCTTCCTGCACTGCATGCCTGATAGCGCCCCTTTCCCATGTGGTTGATGAGCGCTTCGGCCATGATGGAACGGCAGGAGTTTCCTGTGCAGAGGACCAGGACCTTGGTTGGTTTACTTGGCATTCTTGATGAGGACGATTTGATACCCATTCCTCCGATTGGCTCGAGTGCCATTGTTCAAAAAATCGGAATAACCTGAATAAGATTCGAATAACTGGCGAGGGGATGCCCCCTCACCAGTAAGGGTAGAAGAAACTAATTGTGGGTGGGGTTATTTCTTGGCTTTTTTGTCGGCGCGTTTTTCTTTCATGCTTTTGGCTGGTTTCTTTTTCGTCTCTTTTTTGGCGTCCTGACTTTTTCCCATGGGGAGGCTCCTTGTTAAGGTGTTGCTAATGGTTTCTCGGTGAAGGCTAGGATGTTGCTGCTGCAAGTTTTTTTGCTTCGGCCGCGGCGGCCGCGGCCTCGGCTTTGGCCGTCTCGGCGACATTGGCTTTGAAGGCTTTGTCCTGTTGTTCCCAGTCCAATCGGAGTCGTTCCGACATGGCTTTCGTATTGTTTTGTTTCTCTAACATCATATCTGCGTTAAGGGCCGCTGCTTCAATGGCATAGCCAACGGCTGGTGCTTGATATTGATCGTGTAGGACACGGAGGGTGGCAACCATGGGCGAAGGGTAGCCTCGTCGCTGACAATACTTGAGGCCTTCGGCTGTGAGTGTGGTGCCATCTTCTTCGACCAGTGCCGTCGTGCCTGTCGGTGGAGTCTTCCCCGTGTATCCGTAGAGTTCCCCAGATTTTCCTTCTGCATATTGTTTGTGTTGCTCGGCCATGAGTGCTCGTCCTTTCTAAAATTGGAAGACCAAAATTCGATGTGTGATATGTTGAGACCGAGTTTACGGTTTCTTGGTGTCTAGTGTAGTCGGTTTGGGGCCCTTTTGCCTACTGCTTTTTTTCATGATAGCAGGAAATATGAGAGGGGTAGAAGGGGGAGGGGGCGAAGTGTCTCTAGCCCGATTTGCCGGGAAAAGGATAGCTGGAAACCGCCGTCTCGGGCATGGTACAAGATTGTGATCTTTGAGAGGATTTCTCATGTTGCTGAGGAAAGGAGTGTAGGATGGCGGATCGATGGATGCTTCGGGGGGTCGAGTACTCCAATTGCAATTGTAGCTATGGGTGTGGGTGCCAATTTCAGGCCCCTTCCACCCATGGGTTCTGCGAAGCCATGGGTGCCGGGCATATTGAAGAAGGGTACTTTAATGACATCCGCTTGGAGGGGTTCAATTTTGTCATGCTGCTTCAATGGCCAGGGGAAGTGGCTCAAGGAAACGGATCCCAGCAGATGCTGATTGATTCGAGGGCCGATGCCTCCCAACGCGAGGCGCTTCGTAAAATTCTCCATGGAGAGTCGACGGTTCCCGGAGCGACCCACTTTTTTGTGTTTAACAGTACGATGTCCAACGTGTTGGAGCCACTGTTTGTGCCGATTGATCTTTCTATTGATGTTGAGGCCCGGCAGGCGACGGTCAATGTGCCAGACCTGGTGCAATCAACCGGGGTCCCCATTACGAATCCCTTTTCTGGGAGAGACTATCGAGCCAGAATTAATTTGCCCGAAGGGTTTGAATACACTGTGGCAGAAGTAGGCAATGGATCGACGAAGGCTCAAGCCGGCATTACGTTGAATCTGTCGAATAGTTATGGCCAGTTTAACGTTCTCCATATGAATCAAGATGGAGTGATTCGAGCGTAATCTTTCCTCCTATTGCTTGGGCAAAGGCTTCCCCCATAATTCCAAACCTGAGTGGTCCTTCCTGCTCATTTAAGGGGG
>JAQBGS010000246.1:0-4509 GCA_032128535.1 Nitrospirota bacterium | reverse complement strand
CTCTTCTGGCAACAAGAAACCGAACGGGTTCTGGAACAGAAGAAAGAGACTTTGAACCGCTTATGGGAGCAATGCCAAACTCTTGCAGATCAAAAGAGGGATCAAGAGTCCACTACCCACCTGGTTCGGTATCTGACTGATATGACGACCGAAATTTTTCTCACGTTCTATCCTGAAGCTCAAGGTTGGTTTAAGAAGTCCCGCCCCTAAATTAACCTTTCATGGATGATGTCCCAAGATGATCAGCAAAGTTCCTTCCAACCCTCTTTTGATATATGGCAGCTTGAGAGAGGCCTGGCAAAAAGGAGAGGTGCGTTAGTGTTTCAGCGCGGGCTTTAGGGAGCGGGTGCGGCGACTATTGAATCCAGTGGTAATTGGTTCTGCGGCATGGACAAACATGGCCATCCGACGGGGGCTGAGGTAGGCTAAGACCTGTTCAGGGATATCCTTCGCATGGACAGCTTGTTTAATTTCTAATTTAGCGTCATGGGCTAAATTGACCAATAGGCCATCGTTACGACAGAGCCAGGGCGCATAGAGCAACACGATTGGTTTGGTAGGGTGATGGACGTTAATCGAAGACACGATCCCCATAAACCCATCACTGAGTTCCACCAAACTCCCAGGTGGATAGACTCCAATGGCTTGAACCAACGCTTGAACCACGCGCTCACAGAATTTGGAGGTTTCGCCCTTCATTACCACATGACGATACAGACGCGATAACGCGGCATGAGGATTGAGACTGGTTTCAGGATTTGGCGCATTACAGAGTTCATCATAATAATCCGCCACCATGACAATTCTTGTGAGCAAGGAAAGATCTTCTCTTCCTAAGCCTTTTGGAAATCCTGACCCATCGAGACGCTCATGATGTTGAGCAATAATCTCAACAAGCAACGGGCCGGCGTTCAGAAACGAGGCCATGAGCTGGCTGCCCATTTCCGGATGTAACAGTCGTAGCTCCGGATCGGCCTCGACTTTCATGCCCCCTGCCTGAAACTTCACCTTCATCGGGAGTGCCCGGTACCCCACATCATGAAACAGCGCCCCTCGCCCAAGCTCCAATAAGACCTCATCTTCGAGGGAAAATTGTCGCCCGATCAGCAAGGAAAGCGTACAGACATTGATGCCATGTTCGGAAAGACCCCAGGCCACACCATTACTTCCCACCAGATCAATGAGAGACATCGCCGTCTTTGGGTTATTTAACGCTTGCATAATATTATTAATCATGGCATCACCGGTCTTGAGACCAGCCGGTCGACGGCCACTGAGCTGTTGAAACAGTTCCTGTCCCTGGGACAAGGTTTTCTGATAGGCCCCCTCTACTTTCCGGAGGTGATCATAAAATTCATGATAATCTTCACGCCGATCCAGCAACTCGGACAAGGCTGACTCGGGGATTAGCGCCTCCTCGTTGTGTCGGTCTTCTTCGCCTCCATTAGAGAATGTTTCCGTATCTTCTGCGTCTACCGACTCCGTCGGAACCCCCACTTCATCATCGCTATTGTCTGATATATGGTCGAAACTGGAAGGTTGCGATCGGTCTGGGTCATACAGAATGGTGACGTGTGTCAGACCTTTAATTGTGGCCAGATCTTCAGCAGATTTAATCGTAAAGGTATTGGTGGGAAAGGGGTGGCTGAACCAAGAACCTTCCAGCTTGACCCACACGCCAACTTGGAGGGTTTGAACATCTTCAACTTCAATAAACGACATGGAAGAACCTGGCTTTCATCCAAATAAGAGGTCTACAGCTCCAGACTCCACGCGCCCCTGACCTTCAGCAAGAGGGGATCGACGAGATGCTTTCCTATTTCTTCGTTTCGGTTGATTGTCTCTCATGATTGAGCACACGGAGGCCTGACATATTCCAGATCCAGTTCTGGAAATTTTGTCTAAAATTTTCAAAAGGTTGCGTCATCTAACAACCTAGATTGCTTTTGTGAATAAAGTCAGGATGACAGCTGATTTAATCCTCTGCCCAAAGGCTGGGAACTATATTGAGTGTCCCAATTACTTGAAAAACTGTGCCCTCCCCCAAAGCCATGTTTCCTCAATGACTTGGAAGGCCCACTATCGGGATAGGCTGGGAATGAGGCGAACCACTGAGGTCTTTCGGCTCTGATATTCATTCAGTCTTGGATAAAGAGTCGCACCCTAAAAAACGACTTATTAAGATGCACTCGATAAGACCCGATAGATCGTAGATGACCCTGCCATTTTTCAGGGATGATTGAGCACATTACGGCGTGGAATTGGAGCGCACACCAGCCAACCCCCACAAAATCTGTGGCGGTGGCTGCAACCGTTCATCCAACCAATACGGCAGCTTGATGATTCAGCATCTCCAAGTATTCGCAACTCTTAACCTGCCCGACCTCTTCCATTCGGGACTGCATTGGAAGGGAACATTTAAACAATCTAGTCATTCAGGTGGTATAATAGTGGTTTGGCCAATATAGGTTCATTAGGGGCTGCGGCAAAATAGCTGCGGCCCTCTTCTTCTATCCTCGAACAAGAAAAACGATCGATGCATCCACCACAACAACCGCCAACCTTAGGATCATCAAGCCCATCGACAACTTCTGCGGAGGCGCTCCAAAACCAAAAAGGCAAGCACTCAAACCGGGGGTCTAGCGTTCAACTGCCAGACAGTCCGATGTATCAAGAAGCGCCAAACGGGCAAACGAGACCGCCGACGTTATTTGTGATTTTTGGGGCACAGGGAGATTTAACGAAACGCAAACTGATCCCCGCTCTCTATAACTTGGCCGCCAGCCGTCATCTCCCTGAAGAATTTGCCATTCTCGGAGTGGACGGCATCTCGATGAATACCGAGGACTTTCGCCTGAAAATTAGTCAAGATATTCAGGAACTCTCAAATCTTCGCATCGATTCCAACATCAAAAAATGGTTGCTTGACCGTTTATATTATCTCTCTGGAGATTTCCGCGATCCACAAACGTACGAGAGCCTTCACACGAACATTTCCCAATTAAACGCCCGACATGGCACCCAAGGGAACTACCTCTATTATCTGGCCACGGCCTCAACGTTTTTTGGGGAAATTGTGCAACAACTTGGTGAAAAAGGTCTAGTGAAACAAGACCAGGGATATTCCCGTCGGGTCGTCATTGAAAAACCCTTTGGGCATGATCTGGAGTCGGCTCAATCCCTGAATCACACGCTACGAAGCGTCTTAGACGAAAGTCAGATTTATCGCATTGATCATTATTTGGGGAAAGAAACCGTTCAGAATATTTTGGTCTTCCGGTTTGCCAACGGCATTTTTGAGCCCGTGTGGAACCGAAATTATATTGACCATGTGCAAATCACGGTTGCCGAAACCTTGGGAGTCGAACATCGTGGCACGTATTATGACAATGCGGGAGCGTTGCGCGACATGGTGCCCAATCATTTGTTGCAAATTTTAGGTTTTGTGGCGATGGAGCCGCCGAACACTTTTGATGCCGAAGCGGTGCGCAACGAGAAAGCGAAACTCCTTCGTGCGATTGAGCCCATGAATCCAATCGATGTCTTACAGTCGACCGTGGCCGGCCAATATAGGGCAGGCATGATTAATGGGCGCCATGTTCCCCCCTACTGTTCGGAGGCGAATGTCTCGCCTAAATCGCTCAGAGAAACCTATACCGCCATGACCCTGTTCATAGAAAGCTGGCGATGGGAGGGGGTTCCCTTCTACTTAAGAACCGGAAAACGCTTAAACAAACGGGTCACCGAAGTCGTCATTCAATTCAAGTCGGCCCCGCTCATGCTGTTTCGCAAGACACCAGTGGATCGGTTAACCCCCAATGTGCTGGTCATTCGCATACAACCAGATGAAGGAATTTCTTTAAGTTTTGGAGCAAAAATCCCAGGCCCTCAAGTCCAAGTTGGAAACGTGGATATGGACTTCCAATATGCCAATTACTTTGGTGACGCCCCAAGCACCGGCTATGAAACGCTGTTGCATGATGTGATGGCAGGCGACGCCACCCTTTTTCAACGAAGCGACAATGTCGAGTTAGGATGGCAAGTGGTCGATCCCATCCTCAAAGTCTGGGACAGTCTAGGAACCCATGCCATTCATCACTATGATTCCGGAACCTGGGGACCGCCCGAAGCCGATGCCCTGTTAGCCAAGGATGGGCGAAAGTGGCGCAATCACGATTAATCTGCCCATCGCAACATTTTCTCGATCTTGAATTTTCAAAAAACCCATTATTCGACCGTTTCTATTAGTCATATTTGATGAAAATACAGTAGAAAAACTGGGGACAAGTCGCATGAGAGGGTCTCACAGTGGTGTTTTCCTTTATTGAATAGTAGCTATCTATTATTTCTTACCTGTGGTAATGTGAACTCACTTATCGTGTGGGGCTTGGCGATAAGCCATTAGATTTTCAAAGCCCATAACCGGTGTTGTTTCGCCCGAGAGATACCTCGGAAGTGTTTGACCTAAGTCGCCTGCATATCGCGTCCACGGACTACTCCTTCCTAATG
>JAQBGS010000245.1:0-5383 GCA_032128535.1 Nitrospirota bacterium | reverse complement strand
TGGAGCTGGATCATGTGGGCTATAAGATGGCGTTAGAGAAACAGCGAGAGCGAGCCAGAAAAACAGCCAAGTTTACGCAAGCCGCATCACGGACGGATGTGGTCAAAGCCATCGAACAGTTTCCGGTCACTCAGTTCGTGGGCTATGCCCAACAGCAGGCCCAAGGCACGCTGTTAGCCATGGTCAAGGATGAACAGGTCGTGGCCGAATCCCAGCAGGGAGACGAAGTCGAGTTTCTGCTGGACACCACGCCCTTTTATCCGGAAGGCGGTGGGCAGGTTGGTGATCAGGGGACCTTGGTCGGGCCGTCAGCCAGAATTCGCCTCTACGATACGACGAAATTAGCCAAGGGATGGTTTCTTCATAAAGGCCAGGTGATGGAGGGGAGTGTGCGGACCGGTGATCACGTCACCGCTACGGTGAATGGTGAATTACGGACCGATGCCGCCCGTAATCATACGGCCACGCATTTGATGCATGCGGCCTTACGGGAAATTCTCGGTCCACATGTCAAACAACATGGTTCCCTGGTCGGCCCCAATCGGTTGCGATTTGATTTCTCCCATTTCAGAGGACTGGGCTCTCGTCAACTGGAAGACATTGAAAACTTGGTGAATGAGCAAATCCGGCAGAACACGTTGGTGCAATCCGAAGAAATGGGCATTCAAGATGCGTTAGGGCGTGGAGCCTTAGCGTTCTTTGGTGATAAATACGGGGATCAAGTACGGGTCGTCGAGATTGGTGAATTTAGCAAGGAATTATGTGGAGGCACCCATTGCCATCGCACCGGAGATGTCGGCCTGTTCCGTCTAATATCTGAAGGGGGTGTGGCCGCAGGGGTGCGCCGGATTGAAGCCTTAACCGGCGATGGTGCGCTCCGCTACGAACAAAAGCGGGAGGGGGAATGGCGGGAATTGGCGGGTTTACTCAAAACCAGCCCCCAGGAAGTTATCGAAAAAACCAAAAAATTGTTAACCACGTTGCGAGAAACGGAGCGAGCCCTAGAACAGGCCAAACAAAAAGCCCTGGACCAGCAAGGGGCGGGACAAGAGGCGACGATTCGAGACGTGAAGGGCGTGCCCGTTCTCGTGCAACGAATTGATGGGCTCAACATACAGGATCTCCGAACCTTTTCTGATAAACTACGGAATAAGGTGGAGGCAGGCCTGTTGGTGTTGGGTTCCGCGCACGAAGGCAAAGTGGCCTTACTCGTCATTGTTGGAAAAGAGCGGACCAAGCAATTGCCTGCTGGCAAAATCGCGCAACACATCGCAGAATTTGTGGGCGGGTCTGGCGGTGGAAGGCCCGATATGGCACAAGCCGGGGGCAATCAACCAGAGCATCTGGATATGGCTTTGGATAAAGTCTATGAATATGTAGCGACGCAGCTTGGTTAATGACGAATACGCGGAGTTGAGCTCCGTTATTTTTCGGTCAAACTTCCCTCATGTTGAACCGACAAGGACTTCATGAAGGGAAGGGGAGAGTAAGATGCGGCTGTTCAAAAGGTTGATCTTGGTTGGGGTATTAACTGGGATCGTTAGCCTCCTTGGTATGTTGGTTTTCCTCGAATTCAACCGTCCTCTCGGTATTTCACCTCCAGTCCAAATTGTTGATATTCCTCCGGGTACTGCCTTTTCTCAGGTCTCTCATCTTCTTCATGAAAAACGCCTCCTTGGACAGGAATGGTTTTTCCAAGCATTGGGACGGGTGCAACAACTTGATCGAAAAATTATCCCTGGCGAATATGAACTGCATGCCGGCATGCGTCCGACGGAGCTACTGGGTAAGTTGGTCGCAGGTGAAGTGTATCAGCATTCCGTGACCATTCCGGAAGGCTACAATGTCGTCCAAATCGCAGACATTCTGGATCAAAAGGGCCTGGCCGACAAAGGCGAGATTCTTCGGCTGAGCAAAGATCCAGCATTTATTGCGAGTGTCAATATCAAAGCCTCCACGCTGGAAGGCTATTTGTTTCCCGATACGTATAAGTTTTCGCGCTACACTCCACCGGAATTTATTGTCCGAACCTTGGTTAGCCGGTTTCATGAAATGGTCACGCCGGAATTACGTGCTCAAGCCAAAGCGATGGGGATGACCCTTCAGGAAGTGCTCACCTTGGCCTCCGTCGTGGAAAAGGAAACCGGGCTGGCCTCAGAACGGCCGCTCGTCTCCGGAGTGTTTCATAATCGCCTGCGAAAAAATATTCCGCTCCAAAGTGATCCCACGGTTATTTATGCACTGGAATATTTTGACGGGAATATTCGCAAAACAGACCTCTCGGTCAATAGTCCTTACAATACCTACAGAGTGCGCGGTCTGCCACCGGGGCCCATTGCCAATCCCGGTCTGGCGGCCATTCAAGCGGCCCTCTATCCAACCCCCAGCGATTTTGTGTATTTTGTCTCACGCAATGATGGCAGTCATAAATTCTCAGCTACCTTGGCCGAACACAATAAAGCCGTCGATCAATATCAACGGCGGCTTCGGCCCAAGCAGTCTTCCTAAACCCTTTTTTCCGCGGTTCTCCTCATGACGGTTGCCGAACACCTTCAGCAATTAGGGATCGTGTTACCTCCCGCCCCTCGACCGGTGGGGTCCTATGTGCCAGCGTGCCAAGCAGGCGACTTGGTCTTCGTGAGCGGCGTCTTGCCGTTTCAAGAGGGGAAAATTCTTCAGCCGGGAAAAGTGGGACGGGACTTGTCGATTGAGGAGGGAAAAGCCAATGCGCGGATAGCCGCCATCAATGCGCTGGCTATTCTGCAACAGGAACTCGGCGATTTATCTCGTATCACGCGTGTTGTCCGATTAACCGGCCATGTTGCATCGGCAGAAGGGTTTGGCGATCAACCGGCCGTCATTAACGGGGCATCAGATTTTCTGGTTGAGGTGTTTGGAGAGAAAGGCCGTCATGCACGGTTGGCCTTAGGGGCGTTTGAATTGCCGCTCCATGCCTCCATCGAACTGGAACTCATCGTCCAGGTGTCTTCAGGCCAAGGCGCATCTTAATCAAATATCTAAAAAGATCATGATGAACAATTTGAAATATATTCTGGCTCTTGCTGTTCTTGGACTCTTTGTTGGAAGCGGAGAGAGGGCTTTTGCTGAACAAGTAGCTCTTCTGAATCAAGAACAACCCACCATTCAAGTTATTGTTCAGGCTTCCACATGGAAAACACGAGGCCGGTTTTTGTATGACATCGAAGGCTCCATCCTAAAAAAACTCTCATTGGCAGGATTTCAGGCCATTCATGATGCAAAGAAACCGCATCAATATCAATTGGTGGTTCAGTACGACGAAGAGCGTGGCGCGCAATATGGCGTAGAATTATGGGGGACCACGATCAATGTCTCCTTTCTTTTTCGCGGTGCGGGCGTGGAAAAACCGCTGAGCTGGGAGATTCGTGAAACATCCAACAACACCGTATCCGGGCCGGCACCGTATTTGGATGCCTTACTCAAATTCGAAACGCATCCACATTATTTTTTTCTCGGGTCCATGTTGAAAGGGATGACTAAAGGGATAGTTTCTCAACCAGTCGCGCTCACGCAGTCGGTCAAAGAATTTGTGCTGTTGGTCTATCCAACAATCGATGAGGCCGTCACCCAGGATGGCGTTCGCATCCAAGATCATTTCATGGATAATTCACGAAGTGTGTATCAAGAAGTGGCCTTGCAACGAGCGCTGGATGAATTAGTCCATCAGAAAATTTCCGATGATACGTTAGCGCCGATTGCCGAACGGCTGTTAGATTCGACCGACCCACATTCCCGTATTCGCGCTGTGCAGATATTAGGACGAACCCATAATGCCGCATTTCGGGATAAGGTTAAGCAGTTGGCCACTGACGATCCCATTCTGGCGGTCCGCCAAGCCGCCCAACAATTCGCTCCGCTCTAAATTATCTTATCGTATTTGTCATCTCCGACATTTGTCATCGGGGATCCATCTCCTCCGTCATTCCCACGCAAGCAAAATCAATTTTTTTCAATTTTAAACCTAAGATCTTGGACGTAATGGGAGGGGCAGCTCCTTGGGGGGTTTTTTCTTTTCTGGCTTTCGGACGAGATCGGGGCGGGCTTTGAGAATCCAGGCGATGGCTTGTTCGTTATAGTTTCGGAGTTGGCCATAGATAATCGCCCGCATGGTGTAGACGGTATCAATATAATCATCAAAATTCTCTTGGGTAATGACGTTGGGAGCCACCCGTAATAAGGTGGGAAGCAGGCAGCTTTCACAGCCGGAAGCTTGTTCCTGGTAGGACGCATACACAAAATATTTGGCTAAATCCAGCCGGTGACACAGGATGCGCGCGAGTTGGTCGTAATTGCGTTCTTTGTGTTCTTTCCCGCTCACCCCACAGATGTCTTCGCCATAGAGATGGACCTTTTCCCAAGTGATAGCATATGGCGCTTTTTTGAGAAGGGTATCCAGTAACGAGGTCTTGGCTCCCAACAGTTGCTCCTCAAACGCCGAGGCCACGACATGTCTGGCCATATCTGGACGTTCGCATAAGATGTCGATCATCCAGACAAAGCAGGTTTCCTGAGTATGGCGATCAAGATAATCGATGATGGTTTCGATCAGTTTCATGTCTTCGCCCGTAATGAGAGCGCGATTCCGTTGCATGATTTCCCGGGCCTTCCTGACCCGCCGCCGCACCAGTTCAATGCTCGAACCGCCATTGAGCATATGTGCGTTATCGTAATCACCCCGTTTTTCTTCGTGGCTGAGCACGGCATAGGCTTCGTTTATTTTGAACATTCGTTCCCTGGCGGCGGGACGTTCGAATTGCGGCACGACATCCTCATGATTCTCTTTGACGAAGGTTCGCCAGGCCGACTGGATTTCCTTCAGCAGCGCATCTTCAGGCACGCCGAGGATTTGGTAGTAGTTGATACCGTCAATCATGGAGGGGAATTTTAAAGACCGGCACGGTGGCATGCAAACGATTCAGATTGTAATACATTTGCAGGTGCCCTCCCATCTCGTCATCCCCGACATTTGTTATCGGGGATCCATCCCTTCTTTCATTCTTTGGACGCGGAAAAACAGGCATGTACCTCACTATTAATGTTTGCCATTTTCCTGGCTCTGGACGGCTTTGTTCCGATGAGGCACGAAGGGTAGGGTGAGGGTAAAAGTTAATCGTGCGGCTACGACGCGAGAATAATGTGCTTATTGAGAATTCTACGGGGTTTCGCCCCCGAACGACGAGCCGCTTTTGTTTCGGCAAAAGTGGCCAAAACCAGTGTGCCGAGCATGTTCAACAGCTTGAGGGTGCAAGTCCCTTTGACAACCTGATGGAGGTGAAGTCATAGCGAAGCGCCAGGGCGTCGTCGTGAGGCGGGGTCTGAAGGCAGCGTGGAGCAAAGGCGCGGG
>JAQBGS010000244.1:0-5016 GCA_032128535.1 Nitrospirota bacterium | reverse complement strand
GCTTCTGTTGTTGGGTGCGCTCGGACGTGTTCTCCGCTTCCACAATGAGCCTGTCCGTGATCGTATCGCCATAGCGCCCGCGATTCACCCCGAGCGGAGGCACGGATTGACTGTGAAAGGCCTGTCGAAAAATATCCGGCGTTTTGAGACCAACCCAGGCCAGGCTGTACATCTGAAAGCGCCCGGTTTTGATATCCCCATAAAACGTACCCCAGTCATGACTGTGAATGGACACGTCAATGCCGACTTGCTGGAGTTGATCTTGAATGATGGTGGCCAATCGTAATCGAAACGGGTCTGTTGAGGTTTTATAGATAAGGGTTGGGCGATGCTGGGTATTGAACCCTGCTTGCTCTAACAGGGCTCTCGCTTGTTCAGGATCGTAAGGGTAGCCGGTTAACTGAGACATTCCGATCCAATGGTTGGGGGGAAAGAGGGCCTGTGCCGGTCGGGCTCGACCTCCCAGGACGAAATGAATGATCTGTTCTCGATTGATGGCATGTGCAATGGCTTTTCTGACGAGATCTTGCCCGACGACGGGATCCTGATGATTGAAGCCAAGATAGGCAAAATTGGACCCTTGAAGTTGCCGTAACGAGAGAGAGGGTCGTGCGGCGAGATAAGTCACCAATTCGGGCGGAAGATCATTTTGGAGCAGATGAATTTCACCGGCCAGTAATTTCAGACTGCGCACCGTCGGGTCGGGAATTGTAATCAATTCAACCAGTTGGCCATCTTGGCGGCGCTTGAGGATCAGGCGAGTGTCATCAGGCTTTTGATGAAAGAAAAAAGGGCCGCTCCCGACAGGCTGGTCATGGAAAGGATGATTGATGGCAATAAGGTTTGCCGGAAGAATGCCGATAATTACATAGCCAGGAAACAACGGGTCGGGGTGCGTCATGAAGAAATCAATGGTCGATTCTGAAGGCGTGACCATTCGTGAGATGTTGGCCAAAAGACCACGATGGGGTGAAGACGTTTTTGGATCGAGTACTGATACATAGGTGGCCTTTACGTCAGCTGCTGTGATCTCTGTGCCATCGGGAAATGTAGGACGAGGCTCGATGAAGGTGAAGCGATAATGGGTCGGGGTGAGCACTTCCCATGTGGCGAGAGACGCAATTGGGGTGGCATCCTCAGCGAAATCAACCAACCGTGAATAGAGCAGGCGATTGATTCGGGCTGATGTGGCGTCAGTGGCATAACGAGGATCTAAATTAGTTGGGGCACTCGCGAGGCCAAAACGGATGGTCGTCTCGGGTGTCGATTCGGTGCATCCCCACGTAAACGAAATGAGAAAGAGAAAGAGCCAGGCCATCGTCACCATTTTGCCGTCGGATCCTAGTGAGATTGATGTCGAATTACTGATGAAGAGCAGGATGCGGAACAGTTATTTACGGTATCCATAATGTTACAGGGATTTCGGACTTCATGGAAGAGAACATTCCGGTAGAAGCCATATCAAACCATCTTTCTCAAGAAACGAATAAAGGAGAGTACGAATGAGCGATACGATTACTATCCCGAATTATGGGAATGCCACCAATGGGAATTCTACCATTGTTGAGAGACCACAAACGTCCGCCAATACACGGTTCGTTCCAGCGCCGACAACGATTAAAGAAACAGGTTTGCCGGAAGAATTGTTGGTGCAATTGTTGGTGCGAACCTTGTTCACGCATGGGGAGCTGACTGAACGATCTGCTGGGGAAATTATGAAATTACCCTATGGGGTCATGAAGGAGCTCTTTACGTTCATCCAAAGGGAGAAATTCTGTGAGGTCAAGGGTCATGGGGAATCCCTTGGCGTTTTGCTTCGGTATGTGTTGACAGAAGCTGGCCGTGAACGAGCAAAGGCTTTTCTGGATTTGTGTCGATATGTAGGACCTGCTCCTGTGACCTTACAGCAATATATCGACATGGTGAAAAGTCAGCCAGTCAATGGGTTGACCATTGATCGGCGGACCGTGACCGCGGCCACAGAGCATTTAGTCTTGACCCCGGGTACGGTCGATCAGCTTGGTGAAGCAGTCAATTCCGGATGGGCCATCTTTTTATATGGACCCCCAGGAAATGGGAAAACGGTCTTGGCCGAAGCCATCGGCAAAATGCTGGAAGCGGTAGGGGGTGGAGAGGTCTATATCCCTTATGCCATGGAAGTGGATGGGCAGATCATCCAAGTGTACGATGCCATTACCCATGTAAAAGTGGATATACCCCAAGAAGCATCTCGCTCCTTGATTGAAAGCAAAAAGGAATATGATACGCGATGGGTGTTGTGTAAACGGCCGATTGAGTTTGCGGGCGGTGAGTTGACCATGGCGACCTTGGATTTGTCGTTTAATGACTCCGCCAAATATTACAAAGCGCCTCCACATATCAAAGCCAACGGGGGTGTATTCCTGATTGACGACTTTGGCAGGCAGTTGGTGCGACCCAGAGATTTGTTGAATCGATGGATTGTACCATTAGAAAAGCGTGTGGATTATTTGACGTTGCATACCGGAAAAGTCTTTCAGCTTCCATTTGACACCATTGTGTTGTTTGCTACCAATTTAGAACCAGCTAAACTGGCGGATGAAGCCTTCCTTCGTCGTATTCGTAATAAAATCTATATTGGCGATCCGACCCCTGAACGCTTCAAGCAGATCTTTGAGGAAGTCTGTAAGAAAAAAAGTGTGCTGTATGACGAAGCGGCGGTAGACTATCTCTTAAAAGATGTGTATGAAAAGTATCAACTCAATATGCGGAGTTGTCATCCTCGAGATATTGTAGAGCAAATCGTCAGTATTGCGAAATTTAACAGCGTCCCTCCGACGCTGTCTAAAACGTTCATTGATCGGGCCTGCCACACGTATTTCTTTGTCGAGGCGGCCGAGTATGATCAAAAGATGAGCTAACGCCGTTTACCTGCCTTGTTCCTTCCGATATGATTGGTCGAACTTCCATGGAGGGAAGGGAGACTATCTCCTGTCCAGTTAGTTGCCGCATGGTATCAACCAAATTCGAAAAAAATTTCTCGCAGTCATTCTGACTACAGTGTGGAGGCTCAATGTCTGATTCGACGGCCATTTTGCTCATTGCCTGTCAGGACCAAAAGGGGTTGGTCGCCAGGGTATCGGGGTTTATCAACGAGTATGGGGGAAATATCCTGGATTCCGATCATCATACGGATCGGGAAACGGGTGATTTTCTCATGCGAACGGTATTTACTCTGGAAGGATTACAGTTGGCCCCTGAGGAAATTAGCGATGCATTTCGTCCGTTGGCCAAAATTCATAATATGCAAGTTCAATGGTATTTTTCCGATCAAAAGCCCAAAGTCGGCATTCTGGTATCCCAATACGATCATTGTCTGGCTGATGTGTTACAACGCCATCGTCGAGGGGAATTGGCTGTAGAGATACCCGCCATCATTTCCAATCATCAAACGGCGGCGTGGTGGGCCGATCTTTTTCATATTCCTTTTCATCACTGTCCAGTGACGGCAGCAACCAAATCGCAACAAGAAGAACACGTCCTCTCAATTTTACATGAGCAGAAGGTAGACCTTGTCGTCCTGGCGCGTTACATGCAGATTGTGAGTGAGCGATTTTTAGATCAGGTGGGTTGTCCTGTGATTAATATTCATCATTCATTTTTGCCTGCGTTTATTGGAGCAAAGCCCTACCATCAGGCTTATGATCGTGGCGTCAAAATTATCGGGGCGACGGCCCATTATGCCACGACGGAATTAGATGAAGGCCCCATCATTGCGCAAGATGTCGTTCGGGTGGGTCATCGCGATACGGTGCAGGATCTCATTCGGAAAGGACGAGATCTGGAAGAACTGGTCTTCTCACGTGCGATCCGCTTACATATCGAACGGCGGGTGTTGGTCTATGGCCGAAAAACCGTCGTCTTCGATTAGCCCCACTTGTAGGAGCTGCGGTCGTCGTATTCGAATAAGCCTTTGGCTTATTTTTTCACTTCTTCTTCCTGCCTATGTTAGGCTTTTCATCACTAGCGAAGATGTTCTTTATCTCAAACTTTCGAACCTTCTTATGTGAATCACTCCATTAGAGGGTGATGGTTTCGCCCCTTCCTTCATAATGGTCCAGCTTGGCACTACGGCACAGAATTTATATAAGTACCCCAAATGGTTGCGTCGCGTCGACAAGGAAGATGCGGGCTATTCCATGGTGGCGAAAAAAAACGATATTTTGAAAAGAACAAATGGACGCTTGGTGCGACGGAAAGCCGGAACTCTGATGTGTCATCTTGAGGAGAAATAGCTATGTCTGCAACCGTGTTAATCGTGGATGATGAAAAGGATCTGGTTGACCTTGTTCGATACCATCTTGAAAAAGATGGCATCAAATGTCTGGAAGCTCGAGATGGGGAAACGGCGCTGCAATTAGCCAGGGAGCGGACTCCTGACCTGATTGTGCTCGATCTTATGCTACCCGGTGTGGATGGATTGGAAGTGTGTCGCAAGCTCCGCAAAGATCCAAAAACCGCGTCGGTGTCCATCATCATGTTAACCGCCAAGGCGGAAGAAGTGGATCGCATCGTGGGCTTGGAAATGGGAGCTGATGATTATATGGTGAAACCCTTTAGTCCACGGGAGCTCGTGGCTCGGGTGAAAGCTGTATTGCGGCGTGGCTTGTCCCAAGACTTGCCCTCCGTGCAGCAGGTTGGAACGTTACTTGTGGATGAGGGGAAACATCAGGTTTCGATTGCAGGGAAAGTGGTCGATTTGACCGTCAAGGAGTTTGATTTGTTATGCGGCCTCATGAAGGCCAATGGACGAGTGCTCAATCGGGACCAAATTATGGAAAAGGTGTGGGGCTATTCCAATGCGGTTGATATTGAGTCGCGCACGGTTGATGTTCATATTCGACGGCTTCGAGAAAAGCTAGGAGAGGAACAGAAGCGGGTGGTGACTGTGAAAGGTGTAGGGTATCGTTTTGACGCTGAAATGGATTGATAAGCGGTTTCTTCTGTATGTGAGAACCAGCTATGGGTAATCCTCCG
>JAQBGS010000243.1:0-3117 GCA_032128535.1 Nitrospirota bacterium | reverse complement strand
AGGAACCAGTGAAACAACAAATTGAAGGCTCCCAAGCCGTGGCCCAAGCCGTGGCCTTATGTCGCCCTGAAGTCATGGCCTGTTATCCGATTTCTCCCCAAACGCATATTGTCGAAACGCTATCCCGGAAAGTGAAGGCCGGGGAAGTTGGGAATTGTCAATTCCTCAATGTCGAGTCGGAATTTGGGGCGTTGAGTGTGCTCATCGGGGCCTCAGCCATGGGAGCGAGGACGTATACGGCGACGACGAGCCAAGGCCTCTTATTTATGGCCGAAGCCGTGTATAACGCGGCAGGATTAGGCTTGCCTATTGTGATGACGATCGCCAATCGTGCGGTGGGCGCGCCCATCAATATCTGGAATGATCATTCCGACAGCATGGCCATGCGTGATGCCGGTTGGCTTCAGCTGTTTGCTGAAGACAATCAAGAAGCCGTAGATTTGCACATTCAGGCCTTTCGCTTAGCGGAAGAACTGAGTTGTCCGGTCATGGTATGCATGGATGGGTATATTCTCACCCATGCATTTGAAGCGGTCGACCTGCCAGTACAAGAGCAGGTCGATGCCTTCTTGCCGCCATTTGAACCCGTTCAAGTGTTGGATCCTCAGGATCCGGTATCCATTGGAGCCATGGTTGGGCCTGAGGCCTTTGCAGAAGTGCGCTACCTTGCGCATCACAAACATTTGCAAGCCTTGGAGGCGATTCCACGAATCAGTCAAGAATTTCAGGATATCTTTCAGCGACACTCTGGCGGTTTGTTAAAGCTGTATCACACGGATGAGGCCGAAACCCTTCTGCTGGCCTTAGGCTCAGTGAATGGCACGATTAAAGATGCCGTCGATGATTTACGAGCGGAGGGCTGGCCCGTGGGAGCCATACAACTCTGTTCCTATCGGCCATTTCCCTCGCAAGCGCTCCGCCATGCCATCCAAAATGCCAAGCGGGTTATAGTGATTGAAAAAGATTTGGCAGTGGGTAGAGGAGGGATTGTGTCCGGTGAAGTGAAGATAGCCCTTCAGGGATTACCGACTCTTGTGGATACCGTTATTGCTGGCCTTGGAGGGCGTGCGATTTCCAAAGCCGCCGTCATTGATACCGTCAAGGCAGCATGTTTGGAAGGGCTGGAAGAGCCGCATTTTCTGGATCTGAATTGGGAGGCGATCAATCGAGAGTTAACCAGACAAGCAGAACAACGACGATCTGGTCCGATCCCGGAAAATCTTCTTCGTGAGATGGGTCTATCGGGTGGAAAGATCGTTTAAGGGATAGAGGAAAACGCTATGTCCTATCAACGCGTAAAGTTTTATCAAACGGGAACATTCACGGTAGGCAACCGGCTATTGGGTGAAGAGGACCGCACGGTACAAGCCCGGAAGGATCGAACCAATTCCCTGAATTCTGGACATCGTGCCTGTCAGGGTTGTGGGGAAGCCCTAGGTGCCCGGTATGCCTTAGATGCGGTGATGCGTGCTACACACAATCAACTTGTGGCGGTCAACGCCACGGGATGTTTGGAGGTGTTTTCCAGTCCCTATCCGGAAAGCGCATGGCAGATTCCTTGGCTACATTCTTTGTTTGGGAATGCGCCGGCAGTGGCAAGTGGTGTGGCCGCAGCCTTACGCGCCAAAGGGAAGACCGATATTCGAGTGGTCGCTCAAGGTGGGGATGGCGCCACGGTGGATATTGGGTTCGGGTGTTTGTCCGGGATGTTTGAACGCAATGATGATGTGTTGTATGTCTGTTATGACAATGAAGCGTACATGAATACAGGTGTTCAGCGGTCAGGTGCCACGCCGGCACGAGCCTGGACCAATACGACGCAAGCGGTGGGGCCCGAACCGGGAAATCCCATGGGTGTCGGAAAAAATCTTCCACGTATAGCCATGGCCCATGGTATTCCGTATGTGGCCACGGCGTCTGTTGCAGATCTGCATGACCTGGAAACCAAAGCGACCAAAGCCATGTCCGTACGCGGGGCCCGCTATATCCATATTCACGTACCTTGTCCGCTAGGGTGGAAATCCGATCCGGCCCAAACGATCAAGGTTGCGCGATTGGCCGTGGAAAGTGGGCTGTTCCCGTTGTTTGAAGCGGAATGGGGAGTGGTGACTGACCGAACACCCATTAGGAAACAAGTTCCTGTTGAGCAATATTTAGCCCTTCAAGGGAGGTTCAAACACCTCTTTAACCCGCGAGATGAGCAGGCGCTGGGGGCCATACAAGCGATGGCAGATCGAAATATTCACCTGTATGACCTCCTGCCAACTGAGCCGGCGATGGAGTCGTGAGATGGAACGCAAACCCTTTGCCATCACTTTAGATCCTGCATCGAGCTTAGCGAATCATACGGGCAATTGGCGCACGATGCGCCCGATTTACGTCGACCATCTGCCACCCTGCAATCAAGGGTGCCCAGCCGGGGAGAATATTCAGGGATGGTTGTATGAAGCAGAAGAAGGAAAATACGAAGAGGCTTGGCGCAAGATTATGGAAGACAATCCCTTCCCTGCGATTCATGGCCGTGTGTGCTATCACCCCTGCGAAACGGTCTGCAATCGCGGCCAGCTGGATGAGGCTGTGAGCATTCATGCCGTAGAACGCTTTTTAGGGGATTATGCGATTGAACAGGGTTGGCAGATTGAAGCAGGGGTGGCCACAGGAAAGCGGGTATTAATCATTGGTGCTGGTCCTAGCGGACTGTCGGCGGCCTACCATTTGTCGCGGATGGGTCATGCCGTCACGATCTATGAGGCAGGGCCTAAGCTGGGAGGCATGATGCGATTCGGTATTCCCCAGTACCGCCTGCCTCGAAACATCGTGGATGCCGAAATTGGCAGAATTGAAGCCATGGGCGTGTCCATCCAGTTGAATCGAAAAGTCGACAATTTGGAGATGGCCATCAAAGAGGGAACATTCGATGCCGTGTTTCTGGCTATTGGAGCTCATTTGAGTAAACGGGTTGACATTCCTGGCCCAGACACTGGTCGAATGATCGACGCCTTAAGTTTGTTAAAAGGGATGGAGGGAGAAGAGGTTCCAAAAATTGGTCGACGGGTGGTGGTCTATGGTGGAGGGGATACGGCTATTGATGCTGCACGAACGGCGAAGCGGTTGGGT
>JAQBGS010000242.1:0-2812 GCA_032128535.1 Nitrospirota bacterium | reverse complement strand
CGCGGGAATGATGTGAACCATCTTGGGACGTTAGGCACTGGGAATCATTTCATCGAAGTCTGTCTGGATGCTCAGGAGTCTGTGTGGTTGATGTTGCATAGCGGGTCGCGGGGAGTAGGCAATCGGATCGGGACTTACTTTATTGAGTTGGCCAAACGCGATATGCAGAAATGGATGCGGAATTTGCCAGACGTCAATTTGTCTTATTTGAAGGAAGGCACCGAGTCGTTTGACGACTATGTTCAGGCAGTGGAATGGGCCCAGGACTTTGCCATGACGAATCGCCGGCTTATGATGACCAACCTGGTGCAAGCTATTCGTGAGTCTGGAGAGGTGCCACCTTTTGACACCACCCAAGAAGTGGTGAATTGCCATCATAATTATGTGACAGTCGAATCGCATTATGGGCAAGATGTATGGGTGACCCGCAAGGGTGCCGTACGAGCTGGAATCGACGATATGGGTATTATTCCCGGAAGTATGGGGTCGCGTTCTTTTATTGTTCGCGGCAAGGGAAATCCTGAAAGTTTTGAGAGTTGTAGCCATGGCGCTGGTCGGGCTATGTCCCGAGGTGAAGCGAAACGCCGGTTTACCCTGGCGGATCATGAGCGGGCCACTCAGGGAGTTGAATGTCGGAAAGATAAAGATGTCATTGATGAGACGCCAGGAGCCTATAAGCCCATTGAGGCTGTAATGCAGGCCCAAGAGGACTTAGTTGAGATTGTGCATACCTTACGTCAGGTCGTCTGCGTAAAAGGGTAGGGAATGGCTTTTCTGGCAGAAGGGCCGGTTTGACTTTTTCGATCGAAAAAGCGCAGAGTAAGATTTTGCCCATTAATTTCCCCCTATTCTTTTACAATTCAATGGAGGTGCCGTATGAAGAAGTTCATGATTGCCGTGGTCACAAGTTTGTTCCTGATGAGTGTTGGCAGTGTTTCGTTTGCCGGGATGCTCGATAAGGCGGTTGAGGCCACTGAGAAAGCCGATTCCATGGCCAAAGATGCCAAGGCCAAGACTGATAGTGCTGAACAGAAATCCATTGAAGCTCAAGATGCTTCAACGCCGGAAGCTGGCGGCATGATAGACCAGGCTAAAGAATCAGCCAAGGAAACTGTGAACGAGAAGATTGATAATCTCGGCAAGGAATAAACGCGAATTGGACAAATTCCGACGTTGAAAAGCGGTCGGTGGGTAGGAAGCCCACCGACCGCTTTTTTTGTGGGAAGGCCGAGGGATATTATTCTCGGCGGAATAGGGTATGGAGAATGTGCTGAGTTCACTGGTTAAGCCAGGATCATTCTTAGAAATATCGGATCTCCGGTCAGCACTCAACGAAAGTTTCAGTTCACTGAACCCAACCTATAGTCATTTCAAATAATTTCAAAACATTCTCGTCAGCGTGGCCCACCATCTTCGTTGACGGAACGATCAACGTCCGCAACAATCTCGCTCAAACGGTGAAAGGCGCTGTGGAGTCCCCAATTCCCTGAGACTCTCCACTTCCTCTTGACCGACGCCTGCCACCCGGCCCCAGTGGTGAACGCTCTCATGAATCGGTGGGCCTTGTCTGAGCGCAGCGAGTTAGGCCCGCTCTCTCGCGGCTAGCGTTCGCCGCATTTGATGAGGCCGGACGGGGCGATAATGGTTTTGGGTCCTTTTGCCGAACCAAAAGGACTTAGGCTGCCGGGACGAAACCCGGCATCTATCGTACATTCAAATCATTCCAGTTAGTGGCATTGTGCGCCAGAACACAGCGGAAATTATTTGGAAAGACTATAAATACGACAATGGGTAAGGTCGTAAGGTGTTTCATGTATCAGCCAATATATTTGATTGGGGAATCGTTACAGTAAGGAACCACTTGGGTTTGATGAGACCAAAATCTGTGCGGCAATGTGTGCGGAGTGCTCGCTTGGGATCCATCACCACAGGTCCTTGCGGGCTTCTATAAAAAACAACCCAATGCCAAAAGGTGCAATCGTTTCTTTTGTGCCATTTGATGGCTAATAGCGCCCGCAGCGGCAAGTTACCCCATGATTTGAATGTCGTTGTCTTAGTTGAAGCTGAGAAGCCATAGCTTGTCAGGAGTTTTTGAACATACTTGGTATCTGACCAGAGTTTGGAGTCTTGCACGTCGATTCCTAATTGGCCCGCTACCGTTTTCACGTGCTGATCGCTCACGCCTGCTAAGGTCGCCACACAGGCAAATCCACAGCCGGTTCTATCTTCCTGGATAACTGGTTCCATTAATCTGATGGCCACACGAAAAATGAAGAACGTATTTTGACGCTCCTTTTTTGTCTGGAGCCTGAGGGGATTATTATTCAGACATTTCCAAATAAGCTTTTAATGCTACCGCATTGTTCAATTTCTGGTCTTTGGCGCTAAACAGGAATGTGAGCTTGCCTTTTCGCAATAACCTTCTGATTTTTCCCACGGTTTCTGGCTGTTGATCTAGTTCCGCTGCATAGCGATGAGTAAATTCCATCCACAGCCGGGCATCATGGTTGAACCACTTTCGTAGAGCAGTTGACGGGGCCACGTCTCGAAGCCAGAGATCAAGAGCGGCTGCTTCTTTTGCTAAACCTCGTGGCCAAAGCCGATCAACCAAGACTCGAAATCCATCTTCCGTTGATGGGGGCTTCATTGATGCGTTTTAACCTGATATTCAGTGGATTTTTCTTGTTTGCCTTATCCCCCTTGGATTGATGAGACCTCCCGGGTTGGGGAAGCGAAGAGGTCACCTTGTTTGTGGTCTTTTTCCGTGAAGATCGGGATTTTCCGTTTGAGGGATGTCGAAAGCAATCAGTGG
>JAQBGS010000241.1:0-2510 GCA_032128535.1 Nitrospirota bacterium | reverse complement strand
ATCCAAGTCAAATTTATCTCCCTGGTCAAATCCCTTTCCATAGTCGAAAAATAAGACGCCGTTCAACTTGGCATCCGGCAACAACGGAAAAATTAAATCATTATTCACAATTAATTGCTTATTGCCTCCTTCAGGATCGTTACCATTGGTCACTGGGCCAGCACGGCCAAATTTAAATCCCCGCACGGTATTAATGCCTCCCACGTAGAAAAACTCAGGAATCGGGAGATCCTCCCCATTAAAACCGGTTCCGTATCCAATCCGCCCTCGGATGGAATGACGAAAGTCCCAAAATGGGAGTGGCGTATATCTCAAGGCATCGAAAGACACACTATAAAAATTATTTGACCCCCCAAGAACATCTGTCCCAAAACTCGTGCGGACACCGACTCGAGTGCCCCGCCGGGGGTCTAAATAAAAATCTCGTGAGTCCCGGAATAAACTGGCACGAAATCCAGTCGTGGATTGCTTGCCTTTCTGATCCTTGATGATATCATTGGCATCATCATCCACATCACTAATTTTGACTTCTTCAGCTACCAGCGTAAAGGTTCCCGTCAAAAATTCTGAAAACCCTCGACCAAACGTCAGATTCGCACCTTGTTTTTTTTCAAAGTAAGTCAGGAAATTAGTGAAGGAGCTGAACAAATCAGTTTGAAACGAGGTTAACGTATCAAAAATGGCTGGATTGCGAAAGGTAACAGTCCCAATGATGCGCCGCTGTCCTACCTGTCCCCTGATCCGAGCTAAATAACCGCGCCCTAAAAAATTCCCTTCTGTTATATCCGCAATAAGGGTAAACTGATCTAAAGTGCTAAACCCACCACCAATACTAAAGGCCCCCGTTGGCTTTTCCTTAACTTTGACATCTAAGTCCACTTCTCCAGGAGAGATTTGTTTGGGCAAAATTTCGACTGTTTCAAAAAAGTTGAGGTTATTCAGTCGTTCGAAACTTCGTTTAATGGCTGGAGAATCGATTAAGTCTCGTTCCTGGACACGCAATTCTCGCCGAATCACGTTGTCGCGGGTTTTACTATTTCCGGTGATGAGAATATCTTTTATTCGTACCATTTCTCCTTCATCAATCGAAAAACCAATACGGGCACTGCGAGTCGCCGGATCAGGTTCAACCGAGGGCGTTGCTTCGGTAAAGGCATACCCTCGACTCCCATAGAGCTCTGTTAAACGGGTAATTTCATCTCGGATTTTCACGCGCTGAAAGACCTCGCCAGTTTGAATGGCGAGTCCCTCCCGCAATTCAGCTTCTGAAAACACCTCATTTCCCTTAAACTGAATTTGACTCACAATATAGGGCTCTCCCTCAATTATAGAGAACACGAGGGTAAACCATTCTTTCGTGTCATCTATATCAATGCGAGGCATGCCGACCTGGGCATCGAGGTACCCTTTATTCATATAAACTTCCTTAATTCGTTCAACATCATTGGGCAATTCTTCTCGACGCAAAATCCCGGCATCGGAAAAAATGGACCACGGCCAAGACCATTTTTGGTTCGCCATAAATTGAATGAGCTGTTTTTCCTGCAAAGCATTTCGACCTTCAAAGCTGATGGTTTTGATATGCGCTTGCTTCCCTTCCTCAATATAATAGGTCAAACGCGCTTGCCCTTCCTCAATCATATCCACAATCGGAACGATCTCGGCATGGAAGTAGCCCTTTTCCTGGTAGAGTTTCCGGAAATGCTCAGCCGAAACTTTCACTTGCTCCTGATCAAGAAACGTCTGGCTTCTAATGGTATTTTTCTCACCAAGTTTATCGTCGGATAATTCGTCGTTTCCGTCATAGACCACCTCAACGGTGAAGGGCTTCTCCTTTACCTGAAAAACTACAACCACCTCGTTAGCGACCAACTGGGAGTCCACATCCACTTCTTCAAAAAACCCCATACTATAGATGTTCTGAATTTCTTTACGAATCTGTTCTTGGGAAAACAGGTCGCCTTCCTGAATCGACAATTTCCCGACAATCGCCTGCCGTCCAATATGACGATTCCCTTCTATCTCAATACGCTGGATAGTATTGGACGAAATCTGCGCCCATACGGGGTTAGCACAGCCCAAAAGCACCATAACAACAGGAAAGAATGTTCGGGGAATAACCGAAAGTCGTTGAAAAATGTGCCGGTGCCCCCACTTCATGACATTGGGAAAATCCGATCCAAAGAATGGTCGAGACATAAACCGTGTCTGATAAAAATGGGAAAGGCGCAAGAAGAATGTCCAGAAGGGATACAGGATCAACAAGAGGCGTGACGATATTCTTGAATGGATCCCCTATCGTAAATTGTGACGAGTGGCCGACACATGGGGAAAAGTCCCGACTCTTGAGATCGGGAATTCTGCAACAGACTAGATGGGGGATTATATTCAGGAACCGTTTCCTTGTAAAGCTGAACCGCCTAAAACACATCCATTTGGTGCTGAACCCTGAATACCATCGACCGCATAAACCTTGACAACTTTTTTCACCTTCTCCTAGTATCGAAAAT
>JAQBGS010000240.1:0-4631 GCA_032128535.1 Nitrospirota bacterium | reverse complement strand
CACCTGGTTCGAGCCCAAGCTCCGCGACGGCCTCTTCGTGCATATGTTACGAGATGAATGATTGGATCGATAGCTGCGGCCAAGCGCATTGATGGATTAGATTAGACTAGACTAGACGGGGGTTTGGAGTTTCGGCGAGTCTGCCTTGAGTCCTTCGGCTTTGCTCAGGATAAACTTCGTCGAATGGTACAGGATGACAATGAGGGGGGAGGAATGTCGGAAGGAAGATGGATGCCCGATGACGGATGTCGGGGAAGAACCCAACGTTGTCATCTCCGCAAAACCCAACGCTGTCATCCCCGCAAGTGGTGGGCGGGGATCCATCTGAAAGGAAACGAAGATGGCTGCCCGCTGACGGATGGCAGGCATGACGGGGAGGGACGGCTTTGCCTTTTTCTTGAAGAGGTCCAACAATATTTTCAGGATTGACTATCAAATCGGTTTGGATTATTTATCCAAATCTGGTAAAGGTGCAGCGGAATGTCTGTTGGGATCACTGACAGAACGTACAATGAGGAGGGATCTATTATGAAAATCGGCAAACACATGATTGTGGGTGCGGTGTTGATGCTGCTGTTGGGCATGCCGTGCATGACGTGGGCAGCTACGGAACCCTTCGTTGGCGAAATCATGATGACGGGGGCAAATTTTTGTCCGCGAGGGTGGGCGAATCTGGATGGTCAATTACTTCCGGTTAGTCAAAATCAAGCTCTCTTTTCTCTTATGGGGACGACGTATGGAGGGGACGGGCGCACGACGTTTGGACTGCCGGATTTACGCGGGAGAGTGCCCCTGCATGTTGGGCAAGGTCCGGGCTTAACGAATAGACGGGAAGGCAACAAGGGCGGTGAGGAAGTCCATGCGCTGACGATGTCCGAAATGCCTCAGCATCAGCATGCCTTGAATGGTTCCACCGGGAGTGGCAATTCAGAACACCCGACCGGAAATCTCTTGGCCGATCAAAATAAAAGAATCAGGATTTATGTCCCGGCCGGGCCTGGAACGTTGACACCCCTGCATGCGACCAGTGTTGGGCCTGCCGGGAACAGCCAGGCGCATAATACTATGCCACCATTTTTGACCATTCGGTTTTGTATCGCCTTGCAAGGGGTTTTTCCCTCACGGCAATGACCCTGCGTGGGGCAACATAGGCACAGATGCTTCGCCACGGGCCTTGACCTGAGCCCTTCGGCTTTGCTCAGGATAAACCTTGTCGAATGGCTCAGGATGATACTGCGGTGATGGGGATGGCGGATGGATGCCCGATGACGACTGTCGGGCATGACGAGAAGGCGTGGAGCCTGACTCGCTTTGTTCTCGGGAAAGAACGGGTGGTCTGTTGAAAGGCTCCCACCACAAGGCCACATGTGTTTGTTGACCCTACGACCTCAGATCATGTTTTCCATGGTGCGCCGGATACCACGGGCGACACTCCGCATGAGGCGTGCGTGAAGATGCGTCACCGCGCGGGGTGGAAGTTTTGGGACTCTTGGTCGGGCTTACGCGCTTCCCTCTCCCCGGGTTATGCCACGTCTAGAAAGGTGGTGTGGTTTGTCCTGCTCGCGGGCTTTTTATGGGGTGGCTGCCAATCCACTGCACCGCTCCGTCCACAGGACGCTCACCTGGTTGTCCCTTTGTCCTGTGCGCAGATCGCGCGGCATATCAACTTTGAAGATCGGATCAATACCCTCCGCGATATCTACCAGGCGTTCTCTGCCGGATGTGACGACACGGTCATTACGTATGGCACACAGGCCCAAGATGAATACAAATACAAGACGTTTCGGGTGCTCAAGGAAGCCAGTAATATCTTTTTGCCTGATGGGACTTTCATCGATTACGTCCTGGAGAGTTACGAACGCGGGTTTCTGAGTGTTCTCCTGGCCATCAGCTACTATCGCCTGCACAATCTTGACGCCCCTCAAGTGGAATTACGACGGCTGGATCATGAAATTTTCACCCCGATATATAACTACGGGGCCGATCCGGTCAATCTGCTCTTTAGCGCCATCCTCTGGGAAGTGCTTGGTGAGCCTAATGAAGCGTGGGTTGATTGGAACCGTCTGCAAGGACAAGAAGACCAGGATGCGGCGGTGCGGACCTTTGCGTCGCGTCGTCTGGGGCAGTTGAATGCGAGGGAAGGACGCTCTGAAGATTGGAGTGCGTATGCCATGGGGAGCTTTCCCGGCATTGACTGGAATATTGATTTCCAGGACTCCTCCACGGGGTACTTTTCAGTGAAGCCCCAACACGGCTTTCTTCCCGGGTGTGTCTCCGAGAGCGGGGTACGCATTTCGACCCACAGCTGGTTTCAGAAAATCGCGACGCGCCATGATTCAAGCTATCATCCTTTGTTACATGCCCAGAGCTGGCTCAGATTGCCCGTCGGGGTGGTCTACAGCATTATCACCTTTTCCGCGGGGGCGGGCATTATGGTTGGGGGATGTTTTGTCGATATGGCAGCGGAGGGTAATGGCTCATTGTGTAAGTTGTCCATACGAGGGGGATTGGCCGTGATGCAGGAATCTCCCCATGTGTTCCGGTATGCCCTCCGTCCCGATCTCAGGCATTGGGACAATGTCCCGTCCAGTTTCCTCTTTACGTGGGCGCCTGATCTCAGGGACGAGCCGTGCTGGAGGAATGTCCCGGCTCGGTATCAAGGCCTGCCGGTCAAAATCTTTGGCAGACAGGAAACAAAGAATGCAGGGAAGAAGGATGTCTGATGACGGCTGGCGGGAATGACGGATCTCGGATGGATGCCAGATGAAGAATGTCGGGGGTGATGTGAGAATTTGATAGATGCCGGGTCTCGGCCCGGCAGCCGAGGTCTTGTCTATCGCATCCTGAAAGGTGGCACTATGCTCTTGGTGTGTCTCTTCCTTTTTCAGGGCATTCCGGGGTTTCGCCCCCGTACGCCGAGGCCCTTTTGTTTCGGCAAAAGGCCCCAAAACCATATTGGCCGTGGCATGGCCCCCCGCCTCCGCGGGGGCAAGCTCTTTGGGTACCCTGCGCGGTTCACCGACACCGGCGGCGCGCAAACTCGCTACGCTCAAACACTGCCCGCCTTTTCCCCGGTGTCAGTTGCACTGCTCGGCCATGTCACCAGGCCAGGAAATCCTCTGGAAAGAAAAGGAAGATGGATCCCCGATGACAACGGTCGCGATTAACCGGATGGATGGATTCCATGGCTTCCACTCCCAAAAGAGTCGAAGACCTTTTTCCCCATGTGTGTAAAAAGATGGATGTATTCGAAATGGGAAAACTTGTGGGAATGGACCTATGGATTTCCTGGAGCGTACCCCTCTGAGGCACTTAGGCTCTTCAGCGCATGGTCAAAACTTAGAGGGTCAGCACGTGAAACACGAAACCGAAGAGGGAGATAGCGGATATGACTATGGCCGCCAGACTGAGCTGCCATGTCCGTTGATGCGTAGTTTTGGCCACTGAGGCGGCCTCTTCGATGGCGGCCACGGTGCGTTGTAATTGTTCGGCGAGTTCTTTGACATGCGTGGCATTTTGGGAGGCGGCGGCTTGCAACTCGCTGATTTGTTTCTGCAACAGCTGTGTTTGATCGGTGGTGGGGGCCGCGCCTTTTTTTGTAAACGCCGGGGCGGTGGCCGAAATTATTGTTCCAATATGTGGAAGCACGGCCTTGAGTGCTGGAATTAACCACATTGCCATAGAGATGTCCTCACAAGAATAGACGTGATGAAATGTGACGAATGACCACCATCAATATGCGGAAACCGTCTCCGTTTGTCAAAGACCTGGCGATGGTGCGCGCAGGCTGGTCTTATTTCTTGACCAACAGATATATGGCTAAGCCGATGAGGGTGACGGCAAACATTTTCTTGAACAAATCAGCGGGCACCTCCGTCAGCAGACGTGCCCCGATTTGCGCCCCAAGGATTCCGCCCAGTCCGAGCAATAAGCCATACTTGTAATCGACATTCGCCAGCTTCTGGTGGGCAAACAACGCCGAAACCGCGATGATCAGGATGGCGAGGAATGAGGTGCCCACCGCTTTTTGTGCGGTGAATCCCATGAACAACAGCAGCGGGACCATCAAGAATCCACCGCCCAGCCCGGTGAAGGCAGCAACCATGCCCACCACCACTCCACTCACAATCATGGCTAACGCGGTTGCATCCATGTCGATCGTCCTTTTGTTAATAGTGTGTACAACTGGATGACAGCGGTATGTCGGAAACAATTAGGCTTGCGCTCTCGTAGGCCCACCCCTCGCATGACCCGCACGCCAAAGGGATGCCAAGCATTTTCAAAGTGGGCGGTGAAACTATCCTGAAATCGTCGTTTTTTTGTCAATGCATCATCCAGGCGACTCCCCGTTCACGCGAGAACCTGGCACGGCGCTCAATACCTAGAACGGAATGAGGTCCGGTATTGCCATCACACATCGTTATTGTCAGTCTATGAAGCTCAAGGGCTCCCCTCCTCCGTTTTAATTGACCCACCTTGTGTTGGATTGCGATGGATTTTTTTCTTTTCAGTTTTTTTTTCGGTCTCGTTCGGTTGAGAAAAAGAAGATGGATGCCCGATCACGAATGTCGGTCATGACGGAGAAGAATAGATCCCGCCTACTATCTGCGTGGATGACGGAGGGATTGGGT
>JAQBGS010000239.1:0-3882 GCA_032128535.1 Nitrospirota bacterium | reverse complement strand
CGGGGGAAGAAGAGTGGGACGCCGAACGGGCCACGCGTGTCGAAGCCGAATGGTTGGCTGTATGGATTCAGGAACAGTTGTCCTCCGGCCAACAATGGGTACTGGAGAAGGGAAGTCGAACGTCTTTGCGACCAGGGCATGTGGCCGTGCTCTTTCGGAAATTTACGAATGCTCACGTGTATTTGGAAGCCATGCAACGTCGAGGGGTTCCTTACCTCACAGATGGCGAACGACATTTCTATCGCCGCCAGGAGGTTATTGATCTGGTCAATGTGCTGCGGGTATTCGATGATCCCAGCGATGCAATTGCTATTGTGGGGATCTTGCGCTCCTCGCTGGGTGGGGTACCTGATCAAGAGATTATGGAATTGGCCAGGCTTGGCCCTCTGGACATCCGTCGGACCGACAAGCTGGACCATTGGGGGAGTACGCGAAGGGCCGTGGTGCGCATCTTGTTTGAACAGTTGGGGGCCTTGCATGTTCAAGCCAAACGGCTTCCGATCCCGGAATTTATTGATCGCGTGTTTACGCAACTTCCCATTGTAGAGTTAGCGGCGGCATCCAGCCATGGAGAGCAGGCGGTCATGAATGTGTGGAAACTTCGAGATCTCATGGCGGCACAGGCGGCCATGCCGCATCTCTCCTATTCCGGTTGGGTGCATCGGTTGGTTGATTGTCTGATGACCCATCCTCCTGAGCCGGAGGCTTCCTTGGAAGAAGAGTCGTTAGATGCCGTGCGTGTCTTATCGATTCATAAAGCCAAAGGGTTGGAGTTTCCAGTGGTGATCTTGCCAGGTTTGCATCAAAAGTCGGCGGGGATGGATCGAGGTGCCGAAGTGACGGTGGATTGGATGAGTGGGGTCTATGGCTGTACGTTTCCCCCAACCTGGAATGCGGGCCAGGTTCTTCTTTGGGAAAAAGAACAAATACGGGAGAAGGCTGAACAGCGTCGGGTCATGTATGTGGGGATGACAAGGGCCCGAGATCGATTGATGTTGTCTGGTGGACAGTTGACGAAACCAATCGGCGAGAGCTTTTTAGGATTTCTCCAGCATGTGGCCGATGGCGAAATCGGCAACCCGGAGCATGCCACCGTTCAAATTGGCGAGGCTGTCATTCGGCAAACCGTGGTCACATCTCGTGATTTGCCGCCGTCACAGAGAGTGATGCCTTCCCCAAAACCAGATAAGTCTGATCGCAAAGGCGAGGGTGCCGCGTTCTTGGAAAAATACCGTGAGCGTGAGAGGGTCTGGCAGCAAGCTTCTCAAGAGGTGGCTTTTATGACTCCGTCTTTGTTGCAGCCGTCGCAAGCCAAGCGGCTTTCCCATACTCAGCGAGGAGGCTTACAGTTACCCAGTCAATATTTAGGTACGTTGGTACATCAGTTACTTGAACAGTGGGATTTCCAACTGTATCCGGAAAATTTTCGGGAGCCGTTAAGGGAGTTTTGCCGGAAGGAGCTCCCCAGCGATTTTGATGATGACGAAAAGATTGCCGTCGTGTTAGAGGTTGAAGATCTGATGGGAACCTTTCTTCAGTCGTCCTCCTATCGAGAATTACAACAGGCGACGGTCATTGGGCGGGAAGTTCCCTTTGTCATGCCCTGGTCGCATCAAGATCAGGGTAGTTCAGAGGTGCCCCCTTGTGTGATGGAAGGGGTTATGGATGTGGTGTACGAAATGGCTGGTGACGTGTGGGTGGGGGATTATAAGACTGATAGGGTGACGGCGGCGCAGGTAGGTGACTATGCTCACATGTACCAACAGCAGGCACGGGTCTATGTGATGGCTGCTTCCCGGTCCTTGGGCCTGGACGTCAAAGGGTGTAAACTCTTATTTTTACGAATTGGTGAAGTGGTCCCGGTTCTGACTGATGGGAACGAGTATTCATGAGGAGGAAGCTATGAAGGTTTTGCGGTTAGTCGCTTTGGGTCTGTGCTCTTTTCTCTTTCTCGGTATTCTGGGGTGTGCGTCCAACAAGTCTGCTCCATTTATGGTGCTTGATCCTCCTTCCAATACGAATGTTCAGGTGCAGGCGTTCTTAACAGAAGGAAACCGTCTGTTTCGTGAAGGGCGATGGGAAGGCGCCAGGCAGCAATTCCAGTCTGCGATTCAAGCTGAACCCGACCTGGCCGAAGCGCATTACAACCTGGCGTTAGCCATGGATCACATGGGAGATCAAGCAGGAGCGAAGCCGCATTTTATAAAAGCCGCCAATCTTGCCCCTGGGAATAAAGTCATTTGGGATTCTCCGCCCCTTCGACGCTATGGCAATGTTCCCGATAAACCCGTTGAAGCCACTTCTTCTCCTGTGATACCAGGCATAGGTGGGGGTGGTGGTGGTGGCCCCGCGGGCGGATTTTAGCGTAGCGAGGAAGGCCTCATGAATATCAGTTATTCAAGAAGAAGCGACCGAAGAGCGTTTATAGCCGCGAATAATCATGATGAGGCCGATGGCGATCATGGGGATGCAGAGGAGTTGTCCCATCGTGACCCATTGAAAGATGAACCCTAAATGACTATCGGGTTCACGGAAAAATTCGACAAAGAATCTGGCCACGCCATACCCGCTGATGAACGTCCAGAAAATCGTGCCGGGTGGCGTTCTCAATCGATTGATGATTGTTAACAGAACAAAAAGAGCAAGGCCTTCTAGTCCGGCTTCATAGAGTTGGGAGGGATGACGGCATTCAGGCCCACCCTGCGGAAAAACCATACACCAGTCAACATCGGTGGCCCTTCCAAATAACTCGCCATTAATAAAGTTCCCCATTCGTCCAAAGCCTAATCCGATCGGGGCAGCCCCTGCGGCTAAATCGCCAATGGAAGCCATGGAAAAAGCGCGTCGTTTGCAAAAGATGACAAGAGCCACACAGACACCGAGTAACCCTCCATGGAAGGACATCCCGCCTTCCCATACCGCAAATATTTTCAGCGGATTCTCTAAATAAAATGGCAAGTTATAAAATAGGACGTAGCCTAGTCGTCCGCCAATAAAGACCCCAAAGGCGGCAAACACAATTAAATCAGAGAGTTGTTGGGGGTTGAGCGGGATTTGTTTTGTGGCAGCTCTGGCCTTAATGAGCCAGTAGGCGCCGCCTAGGCCAAAAAGATACATGAGACCGTACCATCGGAAGGCCAAGGGGCCAATTTGAAAAAAGATCGGATCGATTTTTGGGTACGGCAGTTGGGCGAGGGTCGGGAGAAAGTCCATTAGTTGTTTTGAAGCAAGATGCGCAAGAGGGTTGTCGCCTGGGAATTGTGGAATGGAATACGGCTAGCTTACACTAGCTTGAGAATCCTGAAGATGCGTGCTTCACTCTTTCTCATGTTGTGTAGATCTTCCTACCATAACCACCCCTGAAAGAAAAGGTCGAGGTTTGGGTATGATGTGTTTCTCTGAGTTGAAAGTGTAACGCTGTATGGCAGAACCTGAAGCCATCTCCCGTTCCCGTGGTGCCGAAGCTATTTTAGACTGTATTAGTGACGGAGTCATTACTATTGATTTGCAGAAGCGCGTCACGTTTTTGAATCGTGCGATGCAGACCATGTTGAGCTATGAAGTGCCAGACTCCGGAACATTGTTGGCCTGTGATGTGCTCATTCAAAGCAATATTTGTTCAAGCCAGGATTGTGTCTTGGAGCGTGCACTTCGAGGAGAACGGGTGTCGAATTTTGAGGCCATCGTTCGTCGCCGGGATGGCATTCAGATGCCTGTGAGTATCAATACCGACTTTTTGTTGGATAAAGAGGGCAAACTGATTGGGTTAATCGAGGTCATCCGGGATATTTCGCTTGTTCGAGAACTCTGTGCCAAAACCGCTGAGGTGTCAGAGCTCAAGCATCGCTTGGGTGAGCAAGTGCAATTTGATCATATTGTGGG
>JAQBGS010000238.1:0-3898 GCA_032128535.1 Nitrospirota bacterium | reverse complement strand
GCCATCCGGGATCGCATTGAACAACTCCTCGACGATTTACGAGCCGTGGAAGAATCGGAACTCAAGGAAGGTGTGCGGCAAGAAACCGTCATCCAACTTCATCGCATTGGACGACCGGCTGTCGAAATTCTGTTGGAATATTTGGACGATGACGACTGGATCGTACGAGAAGCCGCTGCTGACACCTTAGGTAAAATTGGAGATGTCAGAGCTGTCGAACCCTTGATGATCCGACTGAAATCCGACAATGACACGGGTGTGAAGGAGCATGCCTTGAAATCCTTGGGACTCATTGGTGATGCGCGTCCCGTTGAGTTGTTTGTCGAAGTCATTCCTATTCGTCCTCTTCGCATTTTGGCCGTGGAAGCGTTAGAAAAAGTCAAAGATGTCGAAGTCTTGCGGCCTCATATCGAACTCTTTAAACGATTAAAAACCGACCGCGATGGACTCATTTCCTATAATTCTGGGGTTATCCTTGACAAACTGGAAGCCGCCACTGCACAACTGGAGATGGATGAAGAAGCTTGGGCTGGAAAGGAGACTGCATGACGGAACAGAATCAAGTCGATCCCTTGTTGTCGGCTCTTCGGGATGACAACGAATCATTACGGGATCATGCCGCCGCTCGCTTGGGAGAAGTTGGGTCAGAGGCTATCCCGAAGCTGATTAATATGTTTTTGGAAGACGACTGCGTGATTCGCGAAGCTGCCACGAGTGCGTTGGTGAAAATTGGAGAACCAGCCGTTGATCCGCTCATCGAAGCCCTCAAAGACGATGAAGAATGGTCGGTCCGAGAACAGGCCGCCAGCGCTTTGGGGAAATTACGTGCGCACAAGTCTGTGGAACCGCTCGTTCATGCCCTACGCCATGATAAGGACGGTGGAGTGAAGACTGCGGCCATTTGGGCGCTGGAACGTATTGGACACCCGGATGCCGTACCTGGCCTCATCGATGCCCTGATGGATGCGACCCTTCGGGAAGATGCGGCCAGAGTGTTAAAAAAACTTGGGGACTCGCGAGCCACCACGGCCTTAGTTGAAGGACTGCATGCCTCAAATTGGATTGTGCGCCGGCATGCCGCAGAGGCATTGGGAAAAATCGGTGACCCTGAATCATTGAATCCACTGATTGAGGCGTTGGCCGATGAAGATTGGTTGGTTCGCCGCAATGCGGCGGAATCACTGGCGCGTTTAAAAAATAACCGGGCCATCGATCCCTTGGTTCCCTTATTGGAAGATGAAAATGAAATGGTTCGGGATACGGTAGAGGGCGCCTTGTCGAGTTTGGGCTGGACCCCGAGTTCTTCAACATAGCAATCATTCGTTCACATTTTTGGCTTTGTTCACTTTCTATCTGAGGATACATCATTATTATGGCAAATGAAGCACCGGCAAAACTCATCTCCATCGGCCCGAAATCCGGCACCAAAAAAGATGGGTTCAATCTTGTGACCGAAAAAGTCTCAATGATCAATCTCGAGACCAACCAAATCGAAGTGGAGTTGTTGGCCTACGACGGGAAAACCGTCCTCCTGGACGTTGGAGAAGAAGCGGTTGAGGATTTACACAAAATCAAAATTGGCGATGGCGCCACACTCCGGGTCGTTGAAGAAGACGGCAAACGTATCGTCAAAAGTTTTCGTATTCGTTCCAAAGACCCCAATGTCGCAGCGGCCGATGCGGCCTTACTGGATCTGACTGATTCGCATTGGCTCAATCGCAAACATGCGATTGAAATTCTCGGGGAGCTTCGAGTCGAAGCGGCCGTGAAGCCCTTGGTGGAAATGTTGAGTGATGAAGTCGGTGATGTCCGTCAACGGGCCTATGAAGCGTTGATTAAAATTGGGGCACCCTGCGTGCTTGACGTGGTCCCGCTGTTAACAGAAGAAGAAGATGACCTTCGCCAATCCGCCACGGAAATTTTGCGTAAAATCGGCAAGCCTGCCGTGGAGCCGTTGGCCCAGGCTTTAGGTGAAGCGGATGAGAAACTGCAAAAACGAATTATGAAAGTCTTAGATCGAATGGGGTATAAACGGAAATAGAAACGCGCCAACCCCCCTCTGGCCTAACTCTTTTTCAGGGGGTTTGTTCCAGCCGTCTTTCGACCGACCGACACATAATAAAATCCCTGCTCGGCCATTCGCTGTGGTTCGTACACATTCCGTAGGTCGATAAAAATTGGGGATTTGGCCTTGGAACGAATCTGCTCGAAGTCTAGATTACGAAATTGGTTCCATTCGGTGGCTAGCACCACAGCATCTGCTCCTTCGACCGTCTCATAGGCATCCTGACAGGGAACCATATCCGGCAACAGCTTCATCGATTCTTCTAAAGCCTCCGGATCATAGGTCCGCACCGTGGCACCCGCCTTGATGAGCTTCTCCGCGATGACAAGGGCTGGGGAATCTCGAATATCATCAGTATTAGGTTTAAACGCCAGGCCTAACAGGCCAATCGTTTTCCCTTTCACATCTCCCATGGCCATCTGAATTTTTTCGACCATCCTGGCATGTTGGTCTTCGTTGACTTGCTTGGTCGCCTTCGCAATCTTCATTTCATACCCAGCTTCCGTCCCGATATTAATCAAGGCTGCGGTATCTTTGCCAAAACAAGATCCTCCGTAGCCCGGTCCCGCATGCAAGAATTTTGATCCAATCCGCTTATCCAAACCCATTCCTTTCGAAACCATCTGTACATCGGCCCCAACCAACTCACAAAGATTCGCCATTTCATTAATAAATGATATTTTGGTGGCTAAAAACACATTTGACGCGTATTTAATGACTTCAGCAGTCGGAATGTCAGTAATCACCACGGGCGCATCCAACAGAAAAAGGGGGCGATACAGGTCCTTCATAATGGCCACGGATGCCTGGCTATCGGCACCAATCACGACTCGATTGGGACGCATAAAATCCTCAATGGCCGAACCCTCGCGAAGAAACTCCGGATTAGACACCACACCAAAATTACACGGCACCGTTTGATTTTCTTCAATTAATTTTTTCACCCGAACTGCCGTTCCAACCGGCACAGTGGACTTCGTGATAACAACTTTATACCCAGTCATCCGCGCTCCGACGCTTCGAGCCACTTCATCCACAAAAGATAAGTCAGCCGATCCATCAGGTCGCGATGGCGTCCCTACGGCAATAAAAATAGCGAGGGATTCGTCCACAGCCTTATGTAAATCTGTGGTAAATCGCAAACGCCCAGCTTGAATATTTTTTTCCACGAGTTCAGCGAGTCCTGGTTCGAAAAACGGTACTTTTCCCTTTTCCAAGGCCGCAATCCGGCTCTCGTCTCTGTCCATACACAGCACGTTCAACCCAAATTCCGCAAAACACGCTCCCGTTACGAGCCCAACATATCCGGTGCCGATAACACTGATGTACATGTTCTCTTTCTCCTTAAATTAGCGATTTAATTCTGATGTTTTTTCGGATTGGCAAACCTTTTTCTTAAGAGTCCGGTTGGGATTATCTCATAAATAGCATTGCTTGACAGGCTATGGGGTGCCCACTAGAATCAAGGAAATTTCCTCAGAGAGCGGGAATAGCTCAGTGGTAGAGCATCGCCTTGCCAAGGCGAGGGTCGGGGGTTCAAATCCCCTTTCCCGCTCCAATTTTTCAACAACTTACGAATTTCATCAAGCCCTCCAACTAAACCATCGGACATTTCATAGGACAATTTCTGTACGGCTTCCCTGATTTTCACCTCCCATTCCGGACCCCCGTGCGAATAACGGGCCGTCATGCCCGGCATCTTGTGGCCGAGTAACGCCTGCCTCACTTCGTAATCCACCCCAAGACGTTGAAGCCGTGTGGCAAAGGTATGTCGGAGGTCATGAAAATGGAGGTCCTCGATTTGGGCATCTTTACATGCCTTCGCCCATTGTC
>JAQBGS010000237.1:0-3676 GCA_032128535.1 Nitrospirota bacterium | reverse complement strand
GGGCCTCAGTACCCTGTTTCCCTTCTGGCTCATTTGCGCAAAAATGGCTTGATCCAACCAAGAGGTCTCGATGAACAGGTGGCTGAGGGTCGCGCGGCAGGCTGTCCTTATTGGTGTTCTTGGTGTTGCGCTTGCGTTAGGATGGTTCGTGATGATTCGGATGCCTGGCGAAAGTTACAGTGGTCCACTTCCCGCGGCGACTGACGAGATCCGCGCACTTGAAGGCGAACTGCGGTCACACGTGGATATGCTGGCCGGTGAGATTGGTGAACGGAATGTGTTCCGCTTTCCCCAGCTTGTCTCAGCGGCTGAATACATAGAAAAGACACTTTCGGAAGCAGGCTATGAGGTTGCGCGACAAGGATACGAAGTCTCTGGAAAGGTCTGCGAAAACATAGAAGCTGAAGTGCGCGGCACAGAGAGCCCAGATGAAATTGTGCTAATCGGCGCGCACTATGACTCCGTCAAAGGCAGTCCTGGGGCTAACGATAACGCCACGGGCGTTGCAGCTACCCTTGCCTTAGCGCGCGCGTTTGCGCAGAACCCAACCCCACGCACATTGCGGTTTGTGGCATTTACCAACGAGGAGCCCCCATTCTTTCAGACACGGCACATGGGGAGCCGCGTCTACGCACAGCGGAGCCACAAACGTGGCGAGAACATTATCCTGATGCTCAGTCTTGAGACCATTGGCTATTATTCAGACGAACAGGGAAGTCAACGCTATATGTTCCCGCTTCACTTCTTTTATCCGTCTACGGGGAATTTTATTGCCTTTGTCAGCAATGTAGAGAACGGGCAGTTAGTGCGGCAGCTAGTTGGCGCGTTTCGACAACACGCCTCGTTTCCGGCTGAGGGTGCCGCACTGTGGGAATGGCTCCCTGGGGTTGGGTGGTCAGATCATTGGGCTTTTTGGAAAGAAAGATTCCCCGCGGTTATGGTGACCGATACAGCGCTGTTTCGCGACCCCGCCTACCATACATCCAATGATATTCCCAAGAACATCCATTATGAGCACTTCGCACGTGTTGTGTCAGGGCTCCAACGGGTCATCGCTGAATTCGCGCAGACGCCAGGGACCGTCAGCCGTTAACCAGCGTTCCGTCGCGTCCTTCGTAAGGATCAGGACTGACTGTGCTGACCAGTCAGGTGAGGAACCCCCAAATCTTGGTGAGCTGAGCCGAAGGGGGATGATACGAGCGGAGAGCGCGCAACTCGGCAGAATCATCCTTCTCCTGTTCCGGCCAAAGTTCGAAACACTCTCCAGATGGCGGAATGATCGAAGAGACATAGTCCCAATCGTCTCCATCACTAAACACCACAATGGTCCACCCGTTGCTCGTTCGGTACGTGACTTGCCCTTCAAGGATGTCACCTTCTTCCATTTCTATAGAAATAGAACCTTCCTCAACATCGTCAAGAAGTCGTTTCGCTGCGTCACAAAATTCCTGCCTGGTCATCGTCTTCCTCTCGCGTTCTCGTTGTTGGAGGTGCACTCAACTATTCATACCCCCAGGGTGAGCTTCGGTACCTGATTTCGGTCCCATGTCTCTCGATGATGAAGACATGCTTTCTGAAAGCCAGGAAGGCTAAGTTGAATGGCATTTAGGGTTTATTGGCTAGGCGAACCTTTCTCTGCTTGCCCTGTCATCGGAACAAATCTTACTCCCAACAGTTCGGTTCTCTTGTAACCCTCCGCGGTTCGTCGTATCAATACCAAACTTTGAGATTGGTCACCAACCGGGAGAATAAGACGGCCGCCAACGGTTAACTGCTCTAAGAGCGGTGAGGGAATATGGTCAGGTGCGGCGGTGATGATAATGGCATCAAAGGGACGTTCTTCAGGCCAGCCCTGGTAGCCATCTCCTGCTCGCACCATGACCTGGTCATACCCCAACTTCGATAAATTGTCTCTGGCGTACTGAGCGAGGGGTTTGACAATTTCAATGGTAAACACTTGTACACCGAGTTCTGCAAGAATGGCGGCCTGATATCCTGATCCTGTCCCAATTTCCAAGACCTTCTCACCTGGCTGCAGCTTTAGAGCCTCCGTCATATAGGCCACAATAAACGGTTGGGAAATCGTCTGCGCATGGCCGATAGGGAGGGGGAAATCCCCATAGGCATCTTCAGATTCCTGGTCAGGAATAAACCGATGCCGAGGAACCCGGCGCATCGCCGCGATGACTGCTGGATCGGTGATTCCATCCCTAACAATTTGAGTATCTACCATCCAATCCCGTTCCGCCTGTCGTGAATGTCCGTCAGTTTGATTCATATCTGCCCGTCCTTCTCCTAAGATTCCCATCAACATCGAAGTAGCACAACACACAACCAGAAAGATCCATTTGTTGTCCTTCAACGTTGGATACACCACTGTTCTTGTTTTCACCCACGATTCAGCAGGTCCGGACTTCGTGATTCCATACTCATGGAGCCGTGATCTCACTGGACTTTTCTCGCAAGGTGGTGACGAGTTCCTCATAAGAGGAGCGGTGGATGATTCGAGCAAATTGACTACGATAGTTCTTCACCAAACTCACCCCATTGACCACCACGTCATATACACGCCAGATGTCGTCTTTCAATAACAGCCGATAATCGAGGGAAATTTCCGTTTTGGGAGAAATGATCTGAGTCTGGACTTCGGCATAGGAATCCTTGCGACGTTCCTTGAGGTACCTCACTTCCTCTCCTGAATAGTTTTCGATTTTCCCGGCATAGGTCTTTGAAAGAAGCGCCTGGAATAATCGGGCAAATTCCTTCCGCTCTTCTTCACTACGATTTGTCCAATGTGCCGCCAATGATCGTTTGGCCATCTCTGAAAAAGAAAATCGTTGCCCAATGGCCTCTTCGAGCAACAGTCGGCGATGTGATAATTGTTCGGATTTTTTGAGGTCCTCATTCGTCACAAGTCGCATCACTTCATCAATGGTCTCTTTGACGACAACCGTGGGATCAGCAATCTCGGCTGCACCGGCCATTCCCATGGCGCCACACCACACCAAGACCTGGCATAGGAAGATCTGCAACAACGTGGCTTTCATAGATCAAATACCGAGGGTGCCTCTTTCTTTTCCTTTAATCATTAATCCTTACAATATCAATTCTTGTGCCATGACCCTGCGCCTCTTTCGAATGAAGGCACAAGGCTTGCTTTTGTGTATATTCAGGAAGAAGAAAGCGAGACACCAACTGAGTGCTTTGTGTCGATTGTGGCCACAAGAAAATTCTTCGCTAGGTCTGACCCTTTAACCAAGAAAGGCCCCGGTATGAAAACCACTGCCATAGATGCCCTGAAAGTAAAAATTTGCGGGAAGAGAATTGTATCGGTCGAACCATCACAATGGTCCGGTGAAGTGAAATTACTCTCCAAAAATCACGACTATGTCTCCATTAAGCTGGATGACGGCACAACTCTAGAGATTGGAAGTGTCTATCTCCATGATGGAAATAAAATATGTGACTCTCATACCAACCCCTAACGGAGTATTCCCATGAGCCTTCACAGTATTGCAACCGCCGGCCTGAGAACTATTGACCAAATTTCCTTTCTACATAACAATGTGCGGTTTCATCGCAAACAAAATGGTTTGGCCATCACCATTGAACTCACCACGTCTTCCTTGCCAGGAGCCCCCGTTGTGGATGACAAGGGAGCCTTTATAGGGTTTAT
>JAQBGS010000236.1:0-2868 GCA_032128535.1 Nitrospirota bacterium | reverse complement strand
CATCCTGCTTCCTTTCAGATTAACCTATCCAGCCAATTTTCAATGAACGGGTTGCAACCGTCCAAAATCGTCCTTCAGTCGTACAATGTCGTCTTCACCCAAATAGGGACCATTTTGAATTTCAATAATTTCTAGTGGAGTTCTCCCGGGATTTTCTAATCGGTGAGGCGTTTCTTTCGGAATCCCCGTACTCATTCCCGCTTGTAAATCATAGACTTCCTCACCGCGAGTCACCCGTGCGGTCCCAGTAATCACCACCCAATGCTCACTTCGTTGATGATGCAGTTGCAACGACAGCCGTTTCCCTGGCACAACTTCAATTCGCTTCACTTTATACCCATGGCCTTCTTCTAAAACGGTGTAGGCTCCCCAAGGCCGCTGAACGGTTCGATGCTCTAAATGTTCTGGTGCCTGTTGTTGCTTGAGAAGACTGACTATAGCTTTCACATCTTGCGCCCGATCTTTCGGACACACGAGCGTGGCATCAGGGGTATCGACGACCACCATATTGTCGAGACCAATGGTCGCGACCAACCGGCGACCGGCAAACAAGACAGACTGCCGACTGCCTATATCAATAATATTGCCATTCCGCACGTTACCGTCCTTATCAAGAGGCGTAACTTCTTCCAAGCTGCCCCAACTCCCAACGTCTGACCACCCAAAATCGACTGGCACGACCACACTGCGAGCGGAATGCTCCATCACCGCATGATCAATCGACAGGGAGGGAATTTTGGTATAGGCTTTTCGAAGAAACGACGGAAATTCCGGTGTCCCGACCCGTCGACCAAGGTCTTTCAATATTTTTGACAATTTTGGTTGCTGAAGAGCCAATTCTTCGAGAATGGTTGCCGCTTTCCACACAAATATCCCGCTATTCCAGAAGTAATTCCCTGACTTACAATACCGGTTAGCAGTGGGAAGATTCGGTTTCTCGACGAACCTTGCAACAGAATACCCCACAAACGGTCCTTGAGAGCCTAACCGTTTGCGTTTGTTGGGTTGAATATAGCCATAACCCGTTTCCGGTCGTGACGGGTGAATGCCAAACGTCACCAAATGCCCCTTTGCGGCTAACTTCGTGGCAAATTGCACAGCCCTCATGAATTTTTTCGCGGCTTTGACAACGTGATCCGCTGGAACCACCACCATCACCGCTTCAGGGTCTCGATGTATGAGTTGCAGCGCGGTGAGGGCAATCGCTGGCGCCGTATTTCTGCCCTCCGGCTCAAGGATAATATTATCAACTAGATCGTCTTTCCATTCATTCAATTGAAGACGAATCGACTCGGCCTGAGTCTCGTTCGTCACCACGGTCATCTGCTTGGGAACAATATGTTGGATAAGCCGTTCGAAGGTTTGTTGCAACAAGGTTCCTTCCCCGATAATCCGCAATAATTGTTTGGGAAATCGTTCACGACTTAACGGCCAAAACCGCGTCCCACTTCCACCGGCGAGGATGACGCCATACACATGATTATTCATGGATTGATCCTTTGGATTCAGAGTGGCCATTTCCCCCCACATCTATGACACATTGCCGGAGTTAATTTATGTCTTATACGCAATTTTATCGGATTTCTTTTGTCGAAACTCAAAATATACCCCAAAACCCCTCTATTTCCGTCTTGATGCCAAAATCATATCAATGACTTCTCGCACAGCCCCCTCACCCCCCTTTTTCTGACAAATATAATGGACCACTTGGCGAACGTGTTCGACGCAATCCGCTGGAGCGGCGGCATATCCAACCGTCTGCAGGGCGCCCACATCGTTCACGTCATCACCCATGTAGGCCATCTGTTCGAACGGAATACTAAATTTTTCAGAGAGATGGGTTAAAATGGACACCTTATCCTTCACGCCCTGAAACAACTCGGAAATCCCCAACTTTTTCGCCCGGCGAGCGACAATCTTGGTTTGCTCCATCGTGATAATCGCGATGATCACCCCCTCCGCTTGCAACAGCTTAATGCCCATACCATCTCGAGTATGAAATTTTTTCAGTTCTTCCCCTGATTCACCATAGTACATACCGGCATCGGTCAATACACCATCAACATCCGTGGCAAACAGCTTTAAATCGTTAAAAACTTTTCTCGGGCTTTTGACAATCCGCAAGTGTATCGGCTTCCTAAACGACTTCACATTCCGAAGCACCTTTGTCGCTGGATTGGTTGGTTTATCTTTTTTCATAAGAACCATAGCCCTTTCCTATTATAAACAAGAAGAAAACTATCATGGCATTTCCCTCTTGCACTCGAATTTCCCTAAGCCTGGCAAAACAGTACAATACCAATAATTAGACACAAGGTCCTTCTCTTTTTTCTAAGCCTGAAAGGCCTGACTCGACTAGGGGTTCGAAAAATCAAACACTTCATGCTCAACGTTTTTGGCAGATTTTCACGTGTTGTATTGTCCTCTTTTTTTTCCTAGGATGTTCGACACCTGAATCTCAAGAACGGCTCAATACTCTTTTATGTTGGCTCCGGCCCTCCTGCCTTCCATCACAAACACCGACAGCAAAATCTCTAACGACACCGACAGCAACGAAACGTTCGCCCACGCTCCCTACACCCAAGCCAATTCAATCAGTCTCAACTCAGAATTGCTCAGCCACAACATGTTTGATGCCTACTAAGGCCAAATACAAGCCTCAAAACCCTCTATCACAGTTTCGTATGTTGAGCCCACAACAAAAGCCAATAGACAAGCGTTAACGAACTTGGCCAAAACGACAACATATCATGATTGGGGAAAGGGATTGGGGAAATATACAGATATTCCTACAACCAATCCAACAGGAGGGGGGAACGACTCAAGAAAAAATTACTTTGTTGCTTAGTGAAGGAGCAAGTATTCGGG
>JAQBGS010000235.1:0-3226 GCA_032128535.1 Nitrospirota bacterium | reverse complement strand
ATGATGCGATTACGTTGTCGAAGTTTTTTGGGCAACTTCCGAGGATTGCCCTTTTTATCTTTTGGCCTTGTCGTCAGATCTTCACTGTCATCTTTGGCTTCAGGTTTCCCTCTGGTTGAACGAACGGTTGGTCGTGATTGACTCCCCTTTTGCAATCTGGTCAGAAATTCCTGCGAACGAATCACAAATGCTCCAAAAGCGCGGGCCACATTGGTCACTTCAAGATCAGATGACACCACCGCCGTCTCTTTTCCATACTGGCGAATGAGCTGTTGAATCACCTGGTCAGCTCGTTCACCCTCTGCCGAGTACATCACCGTCACTCCGGTCTGATGACTGGTGTGTCGCAGGTTCCCTGGTTGTCGCCATGCATCAAAAATGACCGTTACCGGGCAGTGAATAGCTTGCGAATACAAGCCCAAACGGGCCACAAATTGATCTCGATGCACCTCCCCCTGTCCCACCACTTTCTGCGGGGGAAGTCCCATGGCTCCCAAGACATTGTAGCCATCAATGATAAGATGTTTAGGAATCACGAATCGTCGCTCTCGTTCCAGGCTATTAGATAGGGAGATAAGCTCCAGTTTACCCCTCAATTTGGCGGAGATCCACTTGGCTCGGCTTGACAAGAGGGGGATCATCTGCGAAAAAAGATAGAAACGGCTTTATTCTCTATGCCAGCCAATCGAAACGTTTTCCTTTCTTCCTCTCTCGTTATCTTCCTTCTAACCTCTCCCAGCACGGCTTGGGGTCAAGAAGTAGGATTTCGTCTACCTCTTCATGGGGAATCGCCGACGCATGCCCATCTGGTGGCCAAACGCACGGCTGATACGCTCGTTCAAAGTATTCGTGCGCATCAACATAAAAAGTTCACGCGCCTCGTACTTGATTTAGATCGAGCGGTTCATCCAGCACCTTCAGGCCGACGCACTGAGACTGAATTTCTCCTGGAACTTCCCCACACTTACATCGGGGAAAAAACTCTTTCCAAAACTGGAGGAAAGGATTTCCCCATAGACCTAAGCGTTGCCCAAAATGCACAAGGAGCGCTGGTGCTCACTATTCCCACCAAACCATGGAAGCGTTATAAATGGTATGTCCTGCATAAGCCCACACGCATCGTCTTAGATCTGTATCCGGATCCTTCCCAGCAGACCACAGTCGTCAAGGCACCTGAACCATCCCCACCACCATCGGCTTCAGCTCCGGTTGTCGCACAGACTCCACCACCTCCAGTCATTGTGGCACCCCCAGCAGCATCCGTCACAAAAAAGGAGATGATCATTGTGCTTGACCCCGGGCATGGAGGAAAAGATCCCGGAGCCTTGGGTCGAAAAGGAACGAGAGAAAAAGATATTGTCTTGAAAGTTTCCAATCATCTTCGAGATCTTCTGGCAAAAGAAGCCAATGCCACAGTCTTCATGACCCGCGAATCTGACGTGTTCATCGAATTAAAAGATCGGGCCACCTTTGCCAATCAACACAAAGCCGATCTTTTTGTCTCCATTCACATCAACTCCCATCCTCAACAATCCATCAAAGGTCTGGAACTGTATCACTTCGGAGAGGCCAGTGACCCACGAGCACTTGAAGTCGCAGCACGAGAGAACGGCACTCCGCTTGAAGATAATGGACCCGCCTGGCAATTTATTCTCGCCGACAAACTCCATGACAAAAAAATCGAGGATTCTCAGGAATTTGCCTGGACCACGAAAAAAGCTCTAGTGAAATACTTACAACCTTTTTACAAGATCAAAGACCACGGGGTAAAAACCGCTCCATTCTTTGTGCTTCGCATGACCACTATGCCGGCGATTTTGGCAGAAATTGCCTTCATCTCCAACCCGACCGAAGAAAAGCTCCTCCAAAGTTCTACCTACCAAAAACGCATGGCTCAGGGGATCTTTGAAGGCATCAAAACATTTATCAGGCCATTAGAAACCGCTTCTCGATAAGCTCTCCCTTTTAACCTACCCTTCCTCCTACTTAGGGCACCACCTTTTATTCCGGCATCGTGTCCGGTAACATCTTCTCAAATTTGATTCCCTATCACATGTATTGATTGCCCAACTCCCTTCCCCAAACCTCCATGGCGACCATCAAACTCACGATTGAATACGAGGGAACTGCCTATGCAGGCTGGCAACGGCAACCCAATGGCATCACCATTCAGGCTGTTTTAGAGGACGCTCTTTTCAAAATTACTCAGCAGCACACTCCCGCAGTGGGAGCGGGACGGACTGATTCGGGTGTCCATGCCTTAGGTCAAGTCGTGAGCTTTCACTCCGACAAATCTCTGGTTGGTGCCCAATGGGCCCCAGCCCTCAATAGCTACCTCCCTAAAGATATTACGGTCATCTCTAGCGAACAGGTCTCGGATGATTTTCACGCTCGTTTCAGCGCCAAGGGGAAGGTGTATGAGTATCGAATCACCACACAAGCTTCTCGTCCTGCATTACATCGCCATCGAACCTGGCATTTCCCTCACCCTTTGGATACGGATGCCATGCACCGGGCCATGTCACAATTTTTAGGCACCCATGATTTCACCTCGTTTCGTGGTCAGCGATCACAAACAATGAACCCCATGTGCATCATTACCCATCTTTCTCTTCATGAAGAATCTCCCTTATTCACGATCCGTATTGAAGGTGATCGTTTTCTCAAACAAATGGTACGCGCCATCGTGGGAACACTTGTCGAGGTTGGGCAACACAAGCGAAGTCCCCATTCGATACAGGATATTTTGCAAGCCAAAGACCGCCGAGCGGCCGGCCGCACTGCCCCACCCCATGGCCTGTATCTCCTGCAGGTTCTCTACTAATTCAGCCTTCCCGGTTTTCTACCAATGCGTACCCAGCTCAACATCTTTTACGGAGCCATTTTGATATAGTGTCTTTGATGACTCTTTTGCTTATTTTTTTGAAGACCGCTAATCAATGACACCAAACATCCCCCCTGAATTCGATCATCCCACGTTTCGATTGGCGGTCGCACAGTTCGACCAAGCCGTGGCGCATATGGCTCTTGATCCCAATCTTCTTGAACGTCTCAAGTCACCCCAACGAGCCTTGGCTGTCAGCATTCCTGTCCGAATGGATGATGGCCGGGTCGAGGTCTTTCGTGGGTATCGGGTACAACATGACCTCTCCCGAGGTCCCACAAAAGGCGGGCTGCGCTATCATCCCGATGTCACGCTTGGTGAGGTCAGTGCGTTGGCCATGTT
>JAQBGS010000234.1:0-3153 GCA_032128535.1 Nitrospirota bacterium | reverse complement strand
GCCCAAGCGCTTTCTTCGAGGGAAGTGGTGGGCTTCGCCTAGGCGAAGCCCACCACTTCCCTCGAAGAAAGCGCTTGGGCTATTTCTTCTTTTCTTTTTTTTTCTGTTGGTCGACTTTTTGTTTTTGAGCTTTGTCTTTGTCTTTTTTCCCGCCTTTATCTCCCATGGTATCCCTCCTTTCTCTCTAAGATTGACTGTCTTTTTCTGATGCGTGCCGCCGAGCTATGCCGGTCCTGCGGCCATCTTTTTTTTCATGTTCACATTCAGCGACTCAGTTTACCATGCAAAACATCACTTATGATGAGATTTCTTTATTCATGTTTCAGCCCGAGACCTGGTCTAATGAAAAGCCAACAGAGTCCACCAACAAACGCAATGCAGGCGGCGAGACCCAGGGCGACGGGCCAGCCAAACGAGTCGGCAATCCAGGGTGTCAGCGTTGGTGAGAGCGTGCCGCCTAAATTGGCTCCAGTGTTCATGAGGCCGGAGAGTGTGCCGGCGTAGGGTTTTGAGAGATCCGTCGTGGAAGACCAAAACGGGCCGACGGTGAAATAGAGCCACCCTGCGCCCAACGATAAGAAGCCAATGGCCACATAGGGCGCTTCGACGTTGGCGCCGATGATGATACAGAGTGCCGCTAGAATCATCCCAGTTCCGCCCACGCTTGCCCGTCCCCAATTGATGCCGTATTTCTCTGACAATCGGTCGGTGACCCAGCCGCCTAAGGGACAAAAGATGGTCATGGCGATGAATGGGGCCGAGGCGAAGAAGGCGCCTTGGAGTATGGCGAAGCCTCTGACATTCACGAGATACAAATAGAACCAGGACATATAGATGTAGGCCACGTATCCCAGACAGGTGTAACTGAGGATGAGCCACCAGACAGTCGGGGTGGTGAGGATGGCTTTCCAGGGAACATGTTCTGTTTGTTGAATGTCCTTCCTCTCTTGATCCTTCCCTTCAATGATGACGACTTCTGCGTCGTTGACGTGAGAATGTTGACGGGGAAAGTCTCTGGCATACCAATACCATAAGAGGGCGATGGCGAGCCCCAGCAGTCCTGCGGCATAAAAGGCGGTTTGCCAGCCATAGTTCACCATGATCCACGCGGTGACCGGGGGCGTAAGGGCTGAGCCGATTCCGATGCCGCCGATGGTGATGCCGATACTCAAGCCGCGTTCGTGTGGGGGATGCCAGTTCGCGACGGCGCGATTGAAGTTGGGCAGGGCAGCGGCTTCGCCAATGCCGATGAGAAATCGCACGACCATGAGTGAACCTAGGATGCCAATGAGATTGACGAGGGGAAGGGTTGGGGCAATTGCGGTGAGTGCGGTGAAGATCGACCACCAGATAACCGCAAACGTCAACACTCGCCGTGGTCCCCATCGGTCGCCCATCCACCCGCCCGGAACTTGAAACAACGCGTAGCCAAGCACGAATGCTGAAAAGATCCACCCCATTTGGACATCGGTGAGGCCCAATGAGGGCATCATGTGACGGGCGGTGACGGAAATGTTCACCCGGTCGATGTAGGTGACGATACTGATGAGGAGCAGGAGAACAAGAATTCTCCAGCGGACGCCAGTGGGTTGGGTTGATTGGGAGGGCGTGAGCGTCATGAAAGAGGGAGAATCGCGATCCCGATTTTATGCACGAGTTGATTTGTTTGAACGTGTCTCTTGCTCGATGAGTGTTTTCGCCAGGCGATATTCGTCTTCCTCTGTGCCCACCATGCCGTCCAGTTTGGCATTGAATATTTTATCTAAGACACGCCGGAACGCCGGGCCTTTGGGAAGGCCCATGTCTTCTAGATCGTGGCCGGATATCGCAATCGAGGTATGCTGCCAGGTGGTGAGGTATTCGCGAATACGTTCCATGGCTACGTGGGTGGATGGTTTGACCTGAGTTTTGGCCATGAGAAACAGGAGCATTTCGTTCGACCAAGATGAGAGTAATGCGAAGGCTTCCGAAGGGGCGAGGTTTTTTCTGTTTAAGGTTCGGATGAGGGTTGATTGTGCAGTCAAATAATCTCCGGCGGTTTTGATGTGTCCTTGTGGGAAGCCCAGCCGTTTCCAGGTTTTCGTGAGTTCGGCTTTGCCCAATGATTCACACCACGTTAATCCATAGATGATCCATCGTTTGATTGGACTGTTGGGGTGTTCAACGGCGAACCAGGTGAGGATCTTTTCAGTCGACGCAAACAGGTTTTGAACCGGTGGCTTGGCGTGCAATTTTGGATGGATGCAAGGCATGAGACGGAACTCTTCCAACCGACCAATACCCTTGAGGGGCGCGGGTTCCTCTAACATATGGATGAGTTCATTGCCCAATCGTGATCCGGATAATCGTTGAAAGAGCTCCATCGTTTGGGCTTGTTTGATGAATGATTCGGTTTCTTTGCTGATGCGGAAGCCGAATCGTTGTTCAAATCGGATGGCCCGAAACACGCGGGTGGGGTCTTCCACAAAACTTAAGCTATGCAGTACGCGGATGACCTTATCTTTGAGGTCCCGTCGTCCTCCGAAATAGTCCAAGAGTTCACCAGGGGTGCGATTGATGCGGATGGCCAGGGCGTTGATGGTGAAGTCTCTCCGATAGAGATCCTTTTTGATTGAACTCCGTTCGACGGTAGGCAGGGCCGTGGGGTATTCGTAATATTCCGTGCGGGCGGTGGCCACATCGAGATGATGCATGTGTGGGAGATTGAGTGATTTGGGCAGTTTGATTGAGACCGTGCCGAATCGTTCGTGGATGGTCCATTCTGCGGATAATTCTTTGGCGAGGGTTTTGCCGAATTGTATGCCATCTCCTTCGACCACCAAATCTAGATCAAAGTTGGCAATACCTAGCAACAGGTCTCGAACGAATCCACCAACCAAAAATACCGAGACGTCCAGCCGGTTCGCCAGTTGCTCAACATTTTCCAGTAAAGAAAGGAGGGGAGGCGGCAGATGGGTTTTGAGCAGGTGGTTGACGTTCCACGTATGCAACGGTACTGAGGAGGAGGGAGTAGGGATAGTTGGCGCCACATCTGAGGGCAGTTCCGGTGTTGTTCCCTGCCCTGGCTCCTGGTGGAGCACGCTTAACAGATCGGTTCGGCTTAATATGACGATGACGGTTTCCCCGTCGAGAATTTGGACAATCCGCTGATTG
>JAQBGS010000233.1:0-8886 GCA_032128535.1 Nitrospirota bacterium | reverse complement strand
TGCTGACACGTTGGCTGAGCATGATTCGGCAGGTGGATGGGAACGCAATAACTGTTGAGGAAATGAAATTGGATGAGAGCGGGTACCCCCAACCTACAGGCCGAATGGAAACCTTGGAAGCAGACACGGTGATTCTGGCTCTGGGGCAGGAAGTGGACACCGGGTTTTTACAGGATGTGCCGGGATTAGAAATTTCGCCGGACGGCGTCATTCAAGTAGATGGCACGATGATGACCGGACGTCAGGGCGTATTTGCTGGAGGCGATATGGTTCCGGCAGAACGCACGGTGACTGTAGCCACCGGCCATGGAAAAAAAGCCGCGAGACATATCGATGCGTATCTGCGGGGATGCCAGTATGCCAAGCCACCATCTCATTCTGTCGCCACATTTGATCGATTGAATACCTGGTACTACACCGATGCTGACAAGAGCCACCAGCCGTTTTTGACTGTAGCTCGAAGACGATCGACCTTTGAAGAAGTGGTTGGTGGATTAGATGTTGCGACAGCCTTACTTGAAGCTAGGCGCTGTCTCTCCTGCGGGAATTGTTTTGAATGTGACACCTGTTATGGCGTGTGTCCTGATAACGCAATTATCAAACTCGATCCGGGGAAGCGGTATGAAATCAATCTTGAATATTGCAAGGGATGTGGCATCTGTGTGGAAGAATGTCCTTCCGGTGCCATCGATATGATGAAAGAAATCAGATAAAAGAAAAAATGACATCACGAATCATGAAGGGAGACACATAATGAAATACCTATTAGCCGTTGATGGATCGGACCAATCGTTGGATGCCACACGAGCTTTTGAAGCTTTATCCCCGGCCGAAAGCTTGAAGGTCTTACATGTGGTCAGTGTACCAGGTATCCCCTATCCGGCCATGGGTGCCAATGTCGCAAAAGATTTAGCCACGACCGTGGAATTGGCGATGAAGGAAGAAGGAGAACGTGCGTTGGATCAAGCCGTGTCACTGTTACCTCTCCACCCAGGTTCTGTTTCAAAACAACTGGAGATGGGCAGCCCGGCGGAATCAATCCTCAAGGTGGCTCAAGAGGAGAAAGTCGATTTGGTTGTCATGGGTGCCCGTGGGTTAGGACGCATCCAAGAACAGATATTTGGGAGTGTATCTCATCGGGTGATGACGCATGTTCCCTGCTCGACCCTTCTGGTTAAGCAACCTATTCGAAGCATCAAGAATCTGCTCGTTCCCATTGATAGCCAGGAAGATGCCGATGCCGTCTTGAGCTTTTTCAAGAAAAAACCTTTTCGAGAACCTTGCACTATCACGGTTCTTCATGTGATTCCCATGGTCCAACCGGTGTGGCCGGTGGGGGCAATGATTCCTCCAGCGTTTCGCAAAGAGATGTTCAGTTATGCAGAGAAGTTTACCCAGGTGCTCTGTCTGGAGTTAGAACGGTTGGGGCATCAAACCAAAGGCGTGGCCATTGAAGGAGCGCCATCCTTCACGATTGTTGAAGAGGTCAAAAAGATAAAGCCCGATCTTTTGGTCATGCGACCACAAAGTCATTCAGCCGTAGGTAGGTTCTTTCTGGGGAGCGTGTCGCATTCGATCGTTCATAACACAGACTGTTCGCTCTTATTGGTCCGCGAATAAGATAGAACCAATAGTGCATGCCTCGATGAATCTCTTTCAGAGATGTCGGAGAAGGCAGAGAGATTTTCTTAATGAATCTCAAAGGCGGGAAGTCGTATGAACGCGAAATGGTATCTCATTGGTGCGATAGGTCTCGGAGTTCTTCTTTTTTTCTATCTTGTTTTTTGGTGTGCGAGTCCTTGCCATTGAAAAATCTAAACTCAGTAGTAATAGGTGAGAAGCCGTTGTACTTCCTTGTAATGCATAACTGGGGAGTGAGGTTCCTTTTAAGATGAAGAATTTGTCTTCCAGCCTTGTTGCATCTGGATGTACATGAACGAAGCGGTCCAGGTGATGAGGAGGAGTCCGGTTAAGGCTTCCATGCCTGTCAGGAATCGAATGGGCCCTTTCGGAATGAGGTCCCCGAATCCCAACGTGGTGTAGGTGACAAAGGAGTAGTATCCACATTCAGCCAGGGTATGGGTGAAGCCACCTTCCAGCGAACCGACTTGACCCGACTCGATTAAATAAAAATACCCTAATCCAAATACCCAAATTTCGATCACGTGAGCCACCATGGCTCCGAACATACAAACCAATAAAGCCATGCGGAAGCGCCCGGGAGGAGACAGCATAAAGGCTGATAACCAACGGAGTGCTTCAAAGTGGATAAGGACTGCCAGGGCAACTAAAAATGTGGTGACGAGGAGGGTGATGAGCATGGGCGTCGGGAGATTGCGTAAGGAATGCTTGAACCAGCAATAAATAAACTCCAACCTAATGTTAGCAAATTCTTGGGAGTTGTTCTCCTGAAAGAAGATCCAGAATTCTGTGGGTGCCATACCTGGTTTGAAGGGTGACGAGGGCCGGGTCTGGCGTTGATGGCGTCCCCCCAATTTCTCCGATAGCCACGGCTTCTTGTGAGACGGCATGTTGATGCAGAAGAGAAAGGGCTTCGTCTACGTTCTCGGGGGGAAGAAACATCACGAACCTTCCTTCATTGGCGACATAGAGCGGATCTAGCCCGAGAATTTCACAGGCTCCACGGACCGGCTCACTTATTGGTATGCGCGATTCTTCAATCGTCATGGTACACGGCCCGGCGGTTGCGAGTTCGTTGAGGGCACTGGCCAACCCACCACGGGTCAAATCTCGAAGGCAATGGATTGCAATATGGTGATTGAGCAAATCAGCAATGACGGTATGGAGCGGGGCGGAATCGCTGCGCAGGTTTCCTGAAAATTCTAATCCTTCGCGCTGGCTTAACACGGCCATGCCATGTGCGCCCAAGTCCCCGCTGACAATGATCCGATCCCCAGGGGTCAGACGATGCGGGCCGATATCGACTGATTGAGGAATCACACCCAGGCCAGTGGTATTAATGAAAATCTGGTCGCCTTTCCCGCGATCCACAACTTTCGTGTCACCACAGACAATGTGAACCCCACAGTCCTGTGCAGTCTTTGCCATAGACAAAACGACCTGTTTGAGCGTGGCAATCGGTAATCCCTCTTCCAGAATAAATCCGGCACTCAGGTAACGCGGGCTCGCTCCCATCATGGCCAGATCATTGATCGTGCCATGCACAGCCAGGCTGCCAATGTCTCCCCCAGGGAAAAAGAGTGGTTGGACCACATAAGAATCGGTTGTCATAGCCAAGCGACCATCCTGGGCAGGTAGGACCGCACTGTCTTGCAACGCATTCAAATATGAATTGGAAAAAGCCTCCAGGAAAATCTCATGAATCAGTTGTTGCATCAGACGTCCACCGCCGCCATGGGCAAGGCGAATGGTTTCATCTGAAGCGAGAGGTAAGGGACACTGAGGTTGAAAGGAAGAATGTTGAGGCATGAATTAGAGTCCGACAATCTTTGAAGGACGGTACTGAAAATACGCGGCGCAAGCTCCTTCACTCGACACCATTGGGGCACCAAGGGGATGGTCTGGTGTACATCGAGTCCCAAATGCGGGGCAGTCTGAAGGCTTCATGAGCCCCTGAAGAATTCGACCGCTTTGACATTCGGATGAAGGGGAAGTTGTGGCGTCAGTCAAGTGAATGTGATCGTGGAAGTGTTGGAGCGCGTCAAATTGGGCAAAGGCCGGACGAAGTTGCAGACCGCTTTTGGGGATATTCCCAATCCCTCGCCAGATGCGCGAAGAGGGTTCAAAGACGTCATTAATAATTTTTTGCGCCTCCAAGTTTCCCGATCGGTGCACTGATCGGGCGTATTGATTTTCGACGACAGAACGCCCTTCTTCTAATTGATGGACGACCATCTTCACACCTTCCAGTATGTCTACCGGCTCAAATCCGGTCACCACAATGGGTACTTGGTATTTTTGACTGATGGGTTCGTACATGTCATAGCCCATTATCGTGCACACATGTCCAGCGGCAAGGAATCCCTGTATGCGATTTTCAGGCGAAGAAAGCAGCGCTTCCATGGCAGGAGGGACTAACACATGGGCCACGAGGACGAAAAAATTATGAAGCTCCATCCGATGTGCCTGAAGAATGGCCATGGCCTGAGCCGGGGCCGTGGTTTCAAAGCCCACCGCAAAGATGACGATCTGGCGCGAGAGATTCGCTTGGGCGATGGTGACGGCGTCGAGAGGAGAATAGATGATGCGAACATCTCCTCCTTGGGCTTTGACCTTGAGTAAGTCCTCATGGGTTCCTGGGACGCGGAGCATGTCTCCGAAGGAACAAAAAATGACCTCGGGAATCTTAGCGAGTTCGCAAGCCGTGTCAATCAATTCAATGGGAGTGACACAGACCGGACATCCCGGGCCATGGATCAGGGTGATCTCGTGGGGCAACAGCCGATCCAGCCCGTACCTGACGATAGAATGGGTTTGTCCGCCGCAAACTTCCATAATGGTCCAGGGATGGCGAGTGATTTGATGGATTTCCCTGGAAAGCGCTTCCACCGCTTTCGGGTCTCGATATTCATCCACGTATTTCATGAAGAAGGACTCTCATCGGTTTGGCAAGAACTCAATTGTTCAATCAACGATAACGATTTTTGAGCAGCTTGCTCGTCCACTTTGCTGATGGCAAAACCAACATGGACAATCACGTAATCCCCAACTGAAGCCTCTGGAACCAAAGCCAAACAAACCTCTTTCGTCACCCCAGCAAACGACACGGTACCAGTGCGGAGTTCATCCTCTTCAATACGTTGAATTTGTCCTGGAATCGCGAGACACATGGTGGTGTGAAAAGATCGTTTATGCCGAGTGGGGCTGTGATGCGAACTGGTGCATGGTCATAAAGGCTTGGCCTAAGGATAGGCCCCCATCATTTGGGCCAAACAGCTGCGGTGTATAGACGGTGAACCCGCGTTTCGTGAGTTCGGATTCGGAAAGCTTGAGGAGTAGGGCATTTTGAAAGACGCCTCCAGAGAGAACGATCTGAGGGCACTGAATGCGCTCCGCAACATCAGCAATCAACATGGCGAGTGCGTGATGCAATCCGAGTGAAATCTCTGATGGCCTTTTTTGTTCTGAGATGTCCCGGACGATGGCAGAGATCAATGGTCGCCAATCCGCCACCCATGGCCCTTTCGACTCTGACTGCGACTCTATGGGAATGCGATAGAGTTGAGGATGAGTTTTCTCCATTTCGCTCTCTGCTGAAAATTCAAGAGCCATGGCCGCTTCACCTTCAAAGCTCGCGACTTGTGAGAGGCCTAACAACGCACTTATCCCATCAAAGAGCCGACCGATACTGGACGTGATCGGACAATTCACATCTTTCCCTAGTAAGGCAACCAAAGATTGGGTCATCGCTTTTCCTAATGATTGCAGTGAGGGAAGGTCTAATTCAAACAACTGTTTGCCGAAAACCTCACACAATAAAGCCAGCGCGACCCGACGTGGTTCTCGCATGCACACCTCTCCACCCGGAAGACGGAATGGTCTGACATGAGCAAGTCGTGTGAACTCGCCATCTTCGCAAAAAATAAACTCTCCGCCCCACATCGTTTCGTCTAACCCAAATCCTGTTCCATCCCACGCCACACCAAGTACAGGGCCTTGTAATCCATGTTCAGCTTGGCATGCGGCGATGTGGGCATGGTGATGCTGGATGGGAATCACAGGAATGTTGTGCTGTTGCCCAAAATGCTGAGCAAATCTTGTTGAGCGATAGTCCGGATGATTGTCGCAGCTAATGGCTTGAGGTGTGAGATGAAACAAGGTCAGCATATCAGCAATGGTTCGTTCAAATTGAGTAGAGGCTTCAGGAGTCGAAAGATCTCCAATGTGTTGACTGACGATAATCTGATTGCCAGTTGTTACGGCAACCGTATTTTTGAGATGGCCGCCGACAGCCAGGATTGGAGACAACCTTGGAGCAGCGTCAAAACCTGGTTTTACAGCTAGGGGAGTAGGCACATATCCGCGGGCGCGACGACGCATCAAACATTTGTCGTTGACTACCTGAACCACCGAATCATCAACGGGTCTCACGATGGGACGATTATGCACCAGAAAGGCATCGGCTATCCCGTGAAGACGATGGACCGCATCCTGTTCATCAATGACGAGAGGCTCTTCCGAACGGTTCCCACTCGTTGCAATGACCGGAATGAGGAGATCATTCATCAAAAGATGATGGAGAGGTGTATGGGGAAGCATGGCCCCCACGTAGGGATTATTGGGTGAAATGTCCCATGCCAGGGTGGATGTGGTTCTTTTTCTTATTAATACGATAGGGGCAGCAGGGGAGTTTAAAAGGGCAGTCTCATCTGTTGAGACCAAGCAATGTTGTTCGAGGGATGCCAAGGAATGAAAAAGTACCGCCAACGGTTTGGTTGGCCGAAGCTTGCGTCGGCGTAAGCGTTGAACGGCTTCTGATGATTCAGCCTTCACCCACAGTTGAAATCCTCCCAACCCTTTCACTGCTAATATGCCGCCGTGTCTGACGATTTCTGATGCGGCGTGAAGTCCCTCTTCTCGTTGGGCCAGGAGGTTCCCTTCGTGATTCCATAATTCAACCTGAGGGCCGCATGAAGGACAGGCGATCGTTTCCGCATGAAACCGGCGGTCAGAAGGATCATCATATTCTCGTTGGCAATCATCGCAGAATACGAACTGATGCATCGTCGTATTGAGACGATCGTATGGCAGGCGAAGCGCAATACTGAATCGTGGCCCGCATTGGGCACAGGTGGTGAATGGGTAGCGATACCGGCGTGACTGTGGGTTCTTCATGTCTTGAAGGCACTCTTCACAGGTCGCGAGGTCTGGTGAAATAACTGATTGCGCCTGATCATCCCCTTGGCTGGGGTGAATAAAAAATGACCGTTGGCCAATGACGGGAATATGGGTTGAAATCATGGCCTGGATGTTTCCGGTCAGAGGAAGTTCGGCCGTGATCCGTTTCTGGAAAGTTTGAAGATTCTTTTGGGTCCCTTCCAATTCAAGCAAAGTTCCCTGCGGGGTATTCGCGATCCACCCGCCTAGCGATAAGTCTTGAGCCAAACGAAACACAAATGGGCGAAAACCAATTCCTTGAACCGTTCCACGAATCGTCAGTCGAATCCTCTCACGCTGGTCGGATCCGATATGTGATTGAACGGCAGAAGTCATGGTGCGCTCTCCACGAATTCAATGTCGGTAATGATCAATTCAGGGTGGTCTTCCCACGCAATATCTCCTGAGAAACAGTGAGGGCAGCCATAGGTCTCGGGAGCACGATCAAAAACCGCTTCACAGGATTGGCATGTCCCGGTCGAAACCCGAACATGAATGTCTAAATCGGCGGTATCGACAGCAGTGCCCTGAGCTGCGAAATGAAAGGTGGCTTGTAATTCTTCCGCGGTATGACTGGCCAAATGGGAGTGGCTGTCAATTTCTAGTCGAATGAGGGACAGGCTGTTTCCGGGCCGAGTCTGGCACCGTTCCTCGACTTGCCTCACTACCTCCTTCAGTAATTGCAGTTCATGCATGGGAAAGACACAACTCTTCGAGCCTAATTCGGTTGACCACGCACGTCATGGCCTTGGATACCGGGGGTGATAAGACATGTCCTTTTTGAAGATGGCCCAACTCGATGCCAAAGAGGACGACGTGTGCAGGTAAGACTTTTAACGTATGCGCCAGAGTCAACGCTTCAGCCAGACCAAAGGCATGGGTAGAAGAAGCCGATGTTCCCCAAGACAGTTTTCCAATTTTCTCAAGATCCTTTGGGAGGGTGAAACGAACAATCGTCCCGGCTTTGGCGTGGCTATGAACCGCATCAATAAGAATGAGCGTATCTGTCCCTTCCATATCATGAAGTAAATTGAGACCCGCTAACCCACCTTCTAGAATGGAAACGTGAGCAGACGAATGGGCGTGAAGCTGACGGGCCACTAACACGCCAACGGCATCATCCCCCATAAAAGGGTTCCCCAATCCGATAATTTTCATTTTGGCCATCGGTCAGGAAACTTCTTCTCTTGTAAATTTCAAAAAGTGAGTGGCGCAAGAGATGCATGGATCATAACTTCGGATATGTCGCTCGCATTTGATGGCCGTTTCCTCATCGCTCAGATGTAAGAGGCTCGGTAGCATGTTTCGCAAATCGTCTTCGATGCGCCGCTGATTTTGAGAGGTAGGCGGGACGATTTTTGCCAATTGAATGGTCCCGTCTTCGTTGACCTGATAGCGGTGATACAGGACCCCACGTGGTGCTTCGGTGGCGGCGACCCCGGTGCCAGCTTTAATGATCACGGGGACTGATGGCGAGAGAGGTGGTTCGTATTCTTCAATGATGCGAAGGGCTTCATCAAGGGCATAGAGCACTTCCACCGACCTGGCGACGATGCCCATAGACGCGCGCTTGAAAGGCAAGGAAAAACCGGTCTCTGCAAAGATTTCTTTGGTGAAGGGCAAGAGTTGGTCATGGTTAAGAGCAAGGCGCGCCAGTGGCCCTGTCAAATAGGACTTTCCCTGAAACGTACAATGCAGGGCAGTGGAGTACGGCACTTGTTCTTCATGGAAGTGCTCTTCAAATTCTGACACATTCAGATGATGGCCTTCATTAGTGACTAGCGGGCCGGTATTCATGGGGTATTCCGAAGGTCCACGAAGGGCTAAGAAAGTATAGTCTTGCTCCGGGTCTTCAAATGCAAAGCCGCTCACCCATTCTAGGGTCTTTACGGCGGCATCTCTGGCCCAAAGGAATTCGTCTTTCAGCCCGAGCAACTGCTCCTTAGTGGGTACTTGAGAAAATCCGCCGATCTTGACGGATACGGGATGAACGGAACGTCCGCCTAGCAAGGTTATTAACTGATTGCC
>JAQBGS010000232.1:0-10126 GCA_032128535.1 Nitrospirota bacterium | reverse complement strand
ACGTCTTTATAGGTATGATGCTTAATGGCAATGGAATCCGCCGTCGCATGAACCGTGCGGCCTGCTGCCAGGAGCGTGGTATGCGCTTTGACATCTTCGACATCGGTGAGCAAAGTCCCTAAGGTCAGCAGGCAATCGGCGTTTTCCACGAACTCCAGGATTTCTTCTCGCCCCACCAGTCCACCATACACACCAATATACAGAGGATGATCTTCGCGGATAACCGACTTCCCCAACAAGGTTGTCGCGATGGGCGCGTTCATATGCTCGACCAGTTCGGTCAATTCATTCTGCAGACCGAACCGGTGAATTTCGGCCCCAGCCAGGATAACCGGACGCTCGGAACCTGACAGAAGGCCGCGAACTTCTGCGACAGCTTCTTTGAGAGCCGCTGGATCACTTTGGCAGGAGGTTGCTTGCGGGGGTTCTGTTGAGGCCACGTGCACGGGAGTCAGCACGAGATCTCGTGGAATTTCTAAATAGATCGGACGCTTGAATTGCATCAATGCCTTCAGTGCCCGGTCAATCTCCCGTTCCGCAGTATGCGGATCATCCAAAATGACGGAGGCGACGGTAATCTTTTCAAAGACATCACGTTGGGTCGAAAAATCGCGGACCATGTGATGAAGGAAGGGATTATTCACCCGCTCAGACAAACCTGGTGAGCCGGAGATTAACACCACCGGCGACCGCTCGGCATAGGCACAAGCAATCGCATTGACCATATTCAGACCGCCCACGCAATAAGTGACACAGGCGCCGCCAATCCCATGAATGCGCGCATAGGCATCCGCGGCAAAGCCCGCGCAATCTTCTCGGGTCGTTCCGATATGTCGTATGGGCGATTCTTCGATGAGCTTAAAAAGAGTCAGAACATAATCGCCAGGGATACCAAAAATGTGACCGAGGCCCAGTTTGTACAGGCGGTCCAGGAGAAGGGTGCCGATGGTGTAGGATTCACTCATACGTATCTAATCTCTTTGCCATTATATCGGATTATAGCCTGATAAAAAGAGGCGACGAACGGTGAAGGAATTTGTTCCTATCCGAACGACGGGAATTTTCTTAAGTATAGAGATGGCACCAGACTTGGTGGCCTTTTTCGGAAGGACCAATCTGGATCAGGGACGGGTTGGTGATTTTACAGATATCCATGACTTGCGGACAGCGGGGATGGAATCGGCATCCGGTTGGCGGGTTTAACGGCGAGGGGACATCACCGGAGAGGATCATTCGTTGGGAGACAGCAGTTGGGTCCGGCACAGGGTTCGCGGACAAGAGGGCTTGCGTGTAGGGATGCTTAGGCGTAGCAAAGAGATCTTCGGTTGGGGCCACTTCCGCTAACTGCCCTAAATACATGACGGCGATCCGGTCGGCCAGATATTGCACCACATTCAGGTCATGCGTAATAAAGAGATAAGACAGATGAAATTCTTGTTGGAGGTCTCGGAGCAAATTTAAGATTTGGGCTTGAATGGAAACATCGAGTGCCGACACCGCTTCATCACACACAATAAATTTTGGATTTAGCGCGAGCGCACGAGCGATCCCCACTCGTTGCCGTTGTCCACCTGAAAATTCGTGGGGATAGCGTGACTGGTTCTCCGGCCTAAGCCCGACCTTCACAAACAACTGATTGACTCGATCCTGTAATTCCTGGCCTTTGGCGATTTTGTGAATTTTGAGTGGCTCAGAGACAATCGACCCAATCGTCATGCGTGGGTTAAGCGAGCTATAGGGATCTTGAAAAATTATTTGCATGCGCCGACGTGCCTGTCTCAATTCACGAGGTTTGAGGGCTAGTAAATCCTCTCCCTCAAATTTTATTTCGCCAGCAGTGGGTTCCATGAGTCGGAGGATGGATCGACCCACCGTCGTTTTGCCACAGCCCGATTCCCCTACCAACCCCAGCGTTTCGCCGTGTTTCACGTGCAACGTAATATCATCGACGGCCTTAACCCATGCCGACACGCGCGAGAAGAGTCCGCTTCGGACAGGAAAATATTTTTTGAGTCCGGTGACTTGAAGGAGTGGTGGTGAGGTATTTACTGGCATGAGAGATTCATTAGGAATTTGGAGACCCATGCAACCAGCACACGGCTTCATGTGACTCCCCAACTATTATGGTTGGGGGAGGTTGCGTCGGACAATGTTCCAACACATCGGCACATCGTGATGCAAAATGGCACCCTGTGGGATATTGCAAAGGCGACGGCACCGTCCCTGGAATAGCCTCCAACCGTACTTGCCTTTCTCCTGGCCGCGGTAACGATTTCAAGAGCGCACGGGTATAGGGATGGCTTGGTTGCTGAAAGAGGGTCTTTACCTCTGCCCGTTCGGCGATTTTACTCGCATACATCACAATGACATCTTGAGCGAATTGCGCGACCACGCCGAGATTATGTGTGATCAGCAAAATGGCCATGCCCAAATCTTTTTGGAGATCAGACAACAGATCAAGAATCTGTGCTTGAATCGTGACATCCAATGCCGTGGTCGGTTCATCGGCAATCAGCAAATCCGGTTTACAGGCTAAGGCCATAGCGATCATGACGCGTTGCTTCATGCCACCGGACATTTCATGGGGATATTGATCGATGCGTTGTTCTGGCGAGGCAATTCGTACTTTTTTCAACAACCCAATCACTTCTTGACGAATCGCTTGCTTCGAAAGATCCGTATGAATCTGCAGCACTTCTCCAATTTGATCACCAATTCGCATGACCGGATTCAAGGAGCTCATAGGCTCTTGAAAGACCATCGCAATGGACTTTCCTCTTATCTTACGCATGGCCGTTTCAGGCAAGCTCAGCAGATCTTGGCCCTTAAAGTTAATCGTCCCACTCACTACGCGGCCAGGTGCAGACAGCAATCGCATGATCGATAAGGCCGTCACCGACTTCCCACAAGCCGACTCCCCCACCAAAGCCAGCGTCTGTCCACCATGAATTGTAAAGTTCACATCATCAACCGCTTTTATTTCACCTTTGTCCGTAAAAAACGACGTTCGAAGATTGGAGACCTGTAAGAGCGGGTGGATTCTGGATGCCATTTATCGACTTCGCAATTTGGGATTGAGGGCTTCGCGCAAGCCCTCACCTACAAGATTAAAGGCCAGCACGACGATAAAGATCGCCATTCCTGGAATAAAAAAGAGCCAAGGTGCGTCAAAAATAAATCCTTTGCCATCAGAGAGAATATTCCCCCAGGTGGCATCTGGAGGAGGCACCCCAAAGCCCAAAAAGCTCAACCCTGATTCCGTCAGAATGGCTGAAGCCACGCCAATGGTGGCTGACACAAACACCGGCGCTAAGGCATTCGGCACCATATGGCGAAAGATAATCCGACCTTCGGGTATCCCTAACGCCTTCGCAGCTGTGACGTAGTCCTGTTCTCGAATCGATAAAAATTCTGCCCGGACAAACCGCGCGGTTCCCATCCAACTAAACAATCCAATAATCATCATGATGGTGTAAATACTTGGAGGCAAGAGCGCGACCGCCGTCAAAATCAGGAAAAATGTGGGGAAACACATCATCGCATCGGTGAACCGCATAATGAGCGTGTCCACGGTGATAAACCATAATTTGACGTGCCCGTAGAAACCCGACAACCCTCCCAATAAAATCCCAATCCCCAAAGAAATCCCAACAGCCACAAACCCAATTGACAGAGACACAAACGAACCTTGGAACATTCGCGCAAACACATCCCGTCCCAATTCGTCGGTGCCCATAAGATACATTCCGCCAAAGGGTCTATCGGTGGGAAGACTGTGAAGTGAGGGGACGGAAAAGGGGGGAAGAAATTTGTCGGTTAGCCGGACGACCTCGGGATCAAACACCACCCACCATTCCGTGAACGCCTTTCCAGCCAACGCGGTCACTAACAGGAGCATTAACACCCAAAACCCAAAGAGCGCTTGGTAATCCTTCTGAAAGATTCGAAGGAATTCTTGCCAGGGCGTTTCGGGGGGAGCCATCGCTTCGGGGTCTAGCGACATGGTCGCCGCTCGGCTCGAAGCCGCTGTTTTTGGTCCGTTCATATAGAGATGGCTTTCAACTTCTTACAGTTAATGCAAACGGATTCTTGGATCCACCACTGCGTAGAGAATATCCGAGAGTAAGGTTCCCGCCAACGTTAAGACCGCTGCAATAAAATTTAAGGTCATAATGACGGGAAAGTCTCGTGACAGAATAGCTTCGTACGCCAACCGCCCCAATCCCGGCCAGGCAAAGATCTGTTCAAAGATGACAGACCCGCCAATCAGTCCTGGGAGGAGGAGGCCAAACATCGTCACAAAGGGTAATAGCGCATTCCCAAGTGCGTGACCATAGATCACCGTGTCTTCTTCCAGGCCTTTGGCTCTGGCCGTCCGCACATAGTCCTGACTCAAGACCTCTAACATTTGTGACCGGACATAGCGAGACAGCACCGCAATTCCCCCAACAGCCGCCATAACAGATGGAATCACCAAATGCCACACACGATCCATGATTTTATAGGCTGGCTCCGCATGTTCCATGCCGAATGTCTTGATACTAATCACCGGCACACCGAACCACCCGACCACCCACAAAATGGCTAAATAGGACAAGAAAAATCCAGGGACGGAAATTAGCGCATAAGATAAAAACACGGTACCCCGATCATAGACCCCACCTCGAAACACCGCCCCATAAATTCCAGCAGGGAACGCCCATGTCCAGACCAAAAGCGTGGCCAAAATGAATAAGGGAAGCGAATTGAGAAAACGATTCCAAATTTTGGGGAGGACCGGCTGACTATCCTTGAAGGATTTTAATTCTCCCGACGCCAGATCTCGAATCCAATAGGCATATTGCACATGAAGCGGATCATCCAAGTGAAACGCCGCGCGTATTTTGGCAATATCTTCCGGTTTCATCCGAGGATTCATGGGGTCTACTTCGCTGGGTTCTCCCGGCGCCAGATGGATAAACGAATGAGCGACAAAGGACACGATGACCAGCAGAATCAATCGTTGCCCGATATTTCGAAGGATAAAATTCCACATCGTCAGTGCGTCACAAACAGGTCATTAGGTGCATCTCATTTACTAAAAATCCGGCGTGAATTCCAGTTTTCGCCATTTGTGAAAATGAAAGGTTATATCTCCGCTCTTAATAGGATAAATCTTTTGATATTCCTCTTGGCCATCGGGGCCCTTCTGCACCAACACGATCTTCTTATCCAACACCCTCGTACTTAATGGGGCATACAGAAATGTATAGGGTTGATCCTCATGGATCAATCGATGCAGTTCGTGTGTAAGTTCACGTTGGCGATCTCGATTATATTCTTGCCGAATGCGGACTATGAGTTCATCAGCCCGTTGACTCTGATAGCCCACAAAGTTTAATTGCTGAGGCCCAGCCTGACTGGAATGCCAAATCTGATACAGATCAGGATCAATGCCCATGCTCCACCCCAACACGACCGCATCAAACTCCCCGGTATTGACGAAATCACCCAAGAACACGGCCCACTCGAATACTTGGGTATTCACTTTTACCCCGATTTTCTTCCAGGCATTTTGCGCGATCGTCATCAGATTTTTTCGAATGGGATTGCCGTTATTCGTAATAAGATTGAACTCGAAAATTTTTCCATCCTTTTCAAGCCAGCCATCTCCATTTACTTTCCACCCATGTTTCTGAAAAATGGCTTGAGCTCCCTGAGGATCATAGGGAAGCGGTTGAATTGTCGGGTCGTACCATTCTGTATTTTTGGGATAGGGACCAGTGGTCCGTTCCCCTTCCCCATACATCAGATACTGAATAATTTCACCCACATTGATGGCCATCCCTAACGCTTTCCGAATGTCCGCATTAGCAAACAACGGCTTTCGATTGTTGTAGCCAATGTAGGTGTAGGCAAAGCCCAGGCTGGAAAACCATTGATACGTGGGATCGTTTTTATAACGGTCGACTTGATGCGGTTGCGCCCCGTAGAAATCGATCGCTCCCGTGCGAAACTCCACTTCCTGCGTAAAGAGTTCCGGAATAATCCGCATATAAAAGTCCTGATATTGCGCTGGTCCTTCCCAGTATTGATCGAAACGTGTGAGATGAATAAATTCATCCCCTTGCCATTCCACAAATTGAAAACGCCCGCTGCCGATGGGATGTCGATTGAATAGACTCTCTCGCATCCCAAAGTTTTTTTGTGCTTCTTCTGATAGCCCCCGCTCTTGTTTTTCACGAGTCAACGCTGCGTCATTCAGCAAATGTTCAGGCAGGATGCCCATCGTCCAGGCATTGATCGCAGGGGAATAGAGCCGCTTATAAATGATTTTCACGGTATGCGGATCTACGATCTCTACTGTTTTGATTGGCTCGAAATCCGGTGTCCGTGGCGAGAGATTCTTCGGATTCATAATGGCTTCATAGGTAAACTTCACATCCCCCGCATCAAATTCATGGCCATCCTGAAACATCACGCCCTTCCGCAACTGAAACAGAATGGTCGGATTATGCTCTCCAACAGGAAGGATGTCCGGATATTTCGCACGAAGCGCTTGCCCAGCTTCGATGTCGAGTCCTGCTTGAGGATGAATGACTTCATCGTACGGAAAATGCTCGAAATACTGTTTGCCCACAATCGGCTTGAGACGATCAAATAAATCTTGGTCGACCTGGGAAAGGGTGAACGCGACTCGCTCCGGAACCTGAACCGTCACGGAGACGTCCTTCAGTTGTGGCCTGCCGTCAGCATTGGGCAGTAATAATGAAATAGTGTCTTTCCGTTGCGTGGCTGGTAAAAGGTCAAGCGATTGAACATATGTGTTCAGGCCTTCGTCAGTTCCCGCCTTCCAAGCCGTATCAATTTTTTGAAAAAGTCTCGCTCCGGTCACTTCTGTGCCATCAGGAAACCGATGATGAGCATTCACCATCAGATAGGCGCGTTCGGAAATCTGCCAATCTGTTGCCAACCGTCCCCGCAAGTCCAGGTTCTCATCTAAATCCAAAAGTCCTTCAAACACCTGGTTCACTATACCGGAACTGGCTGAATCGGCATTCAACGTGGGATTAAGAATTTTGGCATCGCCGCTCGACCCCTCAATATAGGTGACCAGACGATCAGGGTTTCCGGCCGCTTGATTTTCGTATGTGGGAACCCAGAAATACGATTGAAGGAGCAGAAGGACCAGGACCAGGGGAATGAAAAGAAGAAGACGTTTAACAATCATTTATCGTAGAGGAACCCGGAGAGACCAAAAATATTTCAATCGTATCAAGAACGTTCAGGGGATGCCATGCCTGAACATCGTTATCCACAGCCAGTTGAGTACTAACCCCCACCGCTAGTTAGGAGAAGGGCTCACCCACTACTATATATTTACCTTGAAGTCTTTTTATGGTTTCGCTAGACTCCCTGTTCATTTTTTCAACAACTTGCTTTGTACCGGTGCGGTATTGAGTATTTCTCTCGTGTAGTTCGGCAGCAATCTTTTCTTCACCCCATCCTATGCTAGCTGCTCAAATTCGACAATCGCGTTCCTTCTCTCATCAATTCCGGATGAGCTCTGTGTCCTATTCGTCTTTATTTTTCTCCCAATGTGACGTTCGACACGCAGAGTTCCGTTTTCCGGATAGCCGATTGAAGGAGGGTTGTTCATGGAGGATCTATCTCATTCACGCACCGTCTTAATCGTTGACGACGATCAAGGTCTGATTTCTCTCATCCAACGGTGCCTTTCGCGAGAAGGGTTTCACACCGCGTTCGCTCATAGCGGTCAAGAAGCCCTCACCTGGCTCTCCCACCATCACGCCGATCTCCTTCTTCTGGATTTGCAACTCGCCGATATGTCGGGCGAAGATCTGATCCACCACCTCAACCAACAGCACCTCACGGTCCCATTTATCGTCGTCACGGGTCAAGGGGACGAACGTCTCGCCGTAAAGATGATGAAACAGGGGGCCCGCGATTATTTCATTAAAGACAGCAGTCTCATCGAGCTACTCCCCTCGATTGTCACGCAAACCTTTGAACAGATCCAGCAAGAGCAACGCCTGAGACTCACCGAAGATACATTACGCGAAGAACGCGAACGCATGGCCATCACGCTGTCCTCAATCGTTGAAGGCGTCTTCACAACTGATACGCGAGGACGCATTACTTATATGAATGGCATGGCAGAAGAGTTAAGTGGTTGGAAGCAACAAGACGCCATGGGACGATCGATTGAAGAAGTCGTGCGATTTCTTCATTCTGGAGTGAACGAAGCAGACGACCACCCGGTCAGTCATGTTTTACAGGTTGGGGCTCCCCTTAACCCGCTCGATCATTATCCGCTGTTTGATCACACGCAAGGTGAACGACCGGTTGTCTATAGCGTGTCCCCGTTACGACGGTCAGACGGCAACCTGTTAGGAGCGGTGTTGATCTTGCGGGATATGACCGAACGCATCAAATTAGATGCAGAACGTCTGAAGGCCAGCAAATTGGATTCCTTAGGGCTCCTGGCCGGGGGCATTGCGCATGATTTCAATAATCTCCTCACCACCATCTTAGGCAATCTTTCTATGACGAAAGCCTTGGTAAACTCCAGGGACCATTTATTTAACTTTCTATCGGAAGCAGAGAATGCGTCACTCCGAGCCAAAAAGCTCACGCACCAACTCCTCACGTTTGCCAAAGGCGGCAATCCTCTCAAAAAGCCCTTAGCCTTGCAGCAGGTAATCCCTGATTCAGCCGCATTTGCTCTCTCCGGATCACCGACTCACTGCCAATGTGAGATCCCCGAGGACCTCTGGCAGATCGAAGCTGATGAAGGACAAATCGGCCAAGTGATTCATAATCTCGCAGTCAACGCGCATCAGGCGATGCCCACAGGAGGCACATTCATTATCAGGGCAGAAAATGTGACGGCGACTGGTGAACAGGCCAAGCAACATGGTCTACCCGAAGCCGGGAAATATATCAAACTGACGATTCAAGATAGCGGGAACGGCATACCACCCTATGCCTTACACAAGATTTTTGATCCGTACTATTCCACCAAGCAGACTGGTAGTGGACTCGGTTTAAGCACCGCCTACTCCATCATTGCGAATCATCATGGCACGATAGCTGCCACTTCTCCACAAGGCCAGGGGGCCACTTTTGTCATTCATCTGCCTGCTGCTCAGGTCACGACCACCGTCCCTCAGGTTTCATCTACGGCTATGACGGGAGAAGGACGAGTCCTGGTCATGGATGACGAAGAATCCATTCGCCTCCTCTTAGGCGAAATGCTGCGCCACCTGGGGTACGACGTGCAATGTGTAGCGGAAGGGAAGGAAGCGCTTGTCCGCTATCAGGAAGCCTATCATGCGCGTCAGCCATTTCACGCGGTCATTTTGGATTTAACCGTCAGCGGCGGCTTAGGCGGGAAAGATACCTTTCAACAACTCCGGCAATTCGACCCTCAAGTCAAAGCGATTGTTTCAAGCGGATACTCGAACGATCCTGTGCTCTCAGGCTACTCGACATTTGGATTTTATGGCGTGGTCGCCAAACCGTTTCGTCTGGCAGAGCTCAGTCAGGTGCTACACCAAATCACTGCATGATGTAGAAGCTAAACAGGGAGGAAATACACGGCAAGAATGTCAGCGGCTGGTTTATAACTCTATTTTGATCTCGCCCTCTTCAACAACCGTTGGGTAGGTTTTGACATGGCTGGACGGATTGTTCACACAATGCCCCGTTTTGACGCTATATTCCCACCCATGCCACGGACAGGTCACGGTCTCTCCGTCCAGATCACCTTCACCTAGCGGCCCACCACGATGAAGACACGTATTATCGGTCACATGGAACGCCCCATCGACATTGAAGACCGCTAAGCACATATCCCTTGCTTCGACCGTGAGGCCATTCCCTGGACTGACTTCGTCTGTTTTAGCTATTGGAATCCACTCACCCATAATTTCTCCTCATTCCATTCAGATACATGCTCATCGAGCTATGATGTTTTCTGTATTGGATCCTTAATTTTCTTCAACATACTAGAAAGCGTCGGGGCTGCTCCACTCTCTTTCTTTTCCCCTTGTTCTATTTGGCTCACAAGGCTCCGCACAATCTGGAGGAACGCTTGCGTTTGGGGAGATTTAGGATCTTTGAC
>JAQBGS010000231.1:0-6140 GCA_032128535.1 Nitrospirota bacterium | reverse complement strand
TTTTTTCGATAACTTCCTGGGGGCTGGTTTTGAGTAAACCCGCCAATTCCCGCCATTCCCCCTCCCGCTTTTGTTCGTACCGGAGCGCACCATCGCCGGTTAAGGCTTCAATCCGGCGAACCCCTGCGGCCACGCCCCCTTCAGAAATCAGACGAAACAGGCCGACATCTCCGGTGCGATGACAATGGGTGCCGCCACATAATTCCTTGCTAAATTCGCCAATTTCGACGACGCGCACTTGATCCCCATATTTATCACCAAAGAATGCTAAGGCTCCACGCCCTAACGCATCTTGAATGCCCATTTCCTCAGATTGCACCAACGTGTTCTGCCGGATTTGTTCATTCACCAAAGTTTCAATGTCTTCCAGTTGACGAGAGCCCAGTCCTCTGAAATGTGAGAAATCAAACCGCAATCGATTGGGGCCGACCAGTGAGCCATGTTGTTTGACATGTGGGCCAAGAATTTCCCGCAAGGCCGCATGCATCAAATGGGTGGCCGTATGATTGCGGGCGGCATCGGCCCGTAACCCACCATTCACCGTAGCGGTGACGTGATCACCGGTCCGTACGTTCCCCTCCATCACCTGGCCTTTATGAAGAAACCATCCCTTGGCTAATTTCGTCGTATCGTAGATACGAATTCTGGCCGAGGGCCCGACCAAGGTCCCCTGATCACCAACCTGCCCACCGCCTTCCGGATAAAAGGGCGTCGTGTCCAGCAAAAACTCAACTTCCTCTCCTTGCTGAGATTCGGCCACGACATGTTCATTTTTAACCATGGCTAACAGCGTGCCTTGGGCCTGTTGTTGGGCATAGCCCACAAACTGAGTGACCGGAAACTGTTCGATAGCTTTAACCACACCCGTCCGTGATGCGGTTTGCGTAAACTTGGCTGTTTTTCTGGCTCGCTCCCGTTGTTCCTCTAACGCCACCTTATAGCCCACATGATCCAGCTCCAAGTCTTCTTCTTTGGCAGCATCCTCTACCAAGTCCAGAGGGAAACCATAGGTATCGTAGAGTTTAAACACCGCGTCTCCGGAAACCTGCGTCTTTCCCTGCTGTTTGGTTTCCTGCAAGATTTGATTGAGAAGAGGTGAGGCCTGCTCCAATGTCCCGATAAACCGCCCCTCCTCCCCTTGCACCACTTCTGAAACCGTGTCCGCCATCTGGCGAAGCTCTGGATAGGTGGCCCCCATTTGCGTCACCACCGTCGGCACTAATTCATAGAGAAACTCTCGCTCCATCCCGAGCATGCGCCCATGTCGTGCCGCCCGTCGCATAATGCGCCGCAGGACATAGCCGCGACCTTCATTGGACGGCAGCACACCATCGGTTATGAGAAAGGTCATGGCACGCACATGATCGGCAATCACTCGCATGGATCGATCAAAATTGGTCGCTTTCCCATATTCCTGGCCGGTCCCCTTGGCAATGCTTTCTAACAGCGGTCGAAACACATCGCTGTCATAATTTGACGATACACCTTGCGTGACGGCAGCCAGACGTTCCAACCCCATGCCCGTATCGATGCTGGGCTTGGGAAGTGGATTCAACGTTCCAGTCGAATCTCGATCAAACTGCATGAAGACTAAATTCCAAATTTCTAAAAACCGGTCGCAGTCGCAACCGACAGCACACGTAGGCCGTCCGCAGCCAAAGGCTTCACCTTGATCGATGAGAATTTCGGAGCAGGGACCGCACGGCCCTGTTTCGCCCATCTGCCAGAAGTTGTCTTTTTCATCAAGCCGGGCCAGTCGATTCTCGGACACGCCGACGTCTTTTCGCCAGAGGTCATAGGCTTCTTGGTCATCCCTGAAGACGGTGACCCACAAGCGATCGGCTGGAAGCTCCGCCACCTTGGTGAGAAATTCCCACCCAAAGGCAATCGCGTCTTTTTTGAAATAATCGCCGAATGAAAAATTTCCTAACATTTCAAAAAACGTATGATGGCGGCGCGTAAAGCCGACATTTTCCAGATCATTATGCTTACCACCGGCCCGCATACATTTTTGGATCGAGACGGCCCGAGCATAGGGACTGGAATCTTCGCCTAAGAAAATTCGCTTGAATTGATTCATCCCCGCGTTGGTAAAAAGGAGCGTGGGATCAGCTTGGGGAATGAGCGGCGCGCTCGGCACAGCCGTATGCTCTCGCTCAACAAAGTAATCGAGAAAAGCCTGACGTAGTTCAAGAGACGTGGCAATCATGGAAGTACAATTACCTTTAGACGATGATGAGAAGAAATGCTCGAATCGTCCCGGTTACGATTTGGCGCCAGCCGGTTTTTTGGAATCCGTGTGAGAGGCGGTTGTCGGCTGATCGTCTTTTGGCTTCGTCGCCAAACCATACCCCTCTCGGATTTGCGTCTCGATGGTTGCCGCCACATCTGGATTACTTTTCAGGAAGGCTTTCACGGCTTCCCGGCCCTGACCCAGCCGTTCCTCCTTATAGGAATACCAGGCCCCCGCTTTATCAATAATTCGACGATCGACACCCAGATCCACGAGTTCTCCGACTTTGGAGATCCCTTCAGCGAACATGACGTCAAATTCGGCCTGTTTGAAGGGCGGCGCCATTTTATTTTTCACCACTTTGACGCGCACCCGGCTGCCCATCACATCTTGCCCTTCTTTAATCGATTCGATTCGACGAATATCTAAACGGACCGAGGAATAAAATTTCAAGGCATTGCCACCTGTGGTGGTCTCAGGGTTGCCGAACATCACCCCAATTTTCATCCGGATCTGGTTAATAAAGATCAAGGAGGTATGCGACTTGGAAATCGCGCCGGTCAATTTCCGTAATGCTTGCGACATCAACCGGGCTTGCAAACCCATATGGGAGTCGCCCATCTCCCCTTCAATTTCAGCTCGAGGCACCAAAGCAGCCACAGAATCCACGACAATGACATCCAGCGCCCCACTCCGCACCAAAGTTTCGGCAATTTCCAAGGCCTGCTCGCCCGTGTCCGGCTGGGCAACCAGTAAGTCATCCGTTTGCACACCAAGCTTCTTGGCATAGGAAATATCCAAGGCATGTTCGGCATCAATAAACGCGGCAGCCCCGCCAGCTTTTTGAGCTTCGGCAATGGCATGTAAACACAAGGTAGTCTTTCCTGAAGATTCGGGTCCATAGATTTCAATGACCCGGCCTCTCGGCAACCCACCGATTCCTAGGGCGATATCGAGAGTCAACGACCCGGTCGAAGTCACCGGAACATCGGCAGGGATGTCGGCTCCACCTAATTTCATGATCGCGCCTTTGCCAAATTGTTTTTCAATTTGGGTCAGGGCCAAATCTAAGGCTTGTTTTTTTCCGTCTTTGGCGGTCTCTTTTGGTGAGGCAGTGCGATCGGCCATGGGTATTCCTTTGGTTCAATATCAATGAGAAAATGGTGGGCTATCTTACCGGACGTGCCCAAACAGGTAAATGCCTTTCTTCGGCCTTGGGTTTACAGCCCTGGGTTATGTTGAGATAGCAGGACAGCTCCAAGTGGGGTATAGGTGGCTCCGGTCGAATCGAGGTCACTTTGAAAGAGTGTCAATTGGTCGACCGTTAACGTGCCGAAATGTTGCTCACGTTCTAACACCTCGTTTTCCAGAAGTGCCGACCCGACTATGGCATTATCACGTTTTATTCGAGCCAAGGTCAGATGGGGATGATAGGGTTTCTCTTCAGGGGGGAACCCTAGGGGTTCCAACACAGCTTCAATTTCTAGCACCAACTCCTGTAAGGCATGCGTCTTCCCGGTTACCCCCACCCAGAATATTCTGGGATGTTTGACTTGGGGAAAGACGCCCACTCCTTGAACCTCAATCGAAAATCCGTGTTGCTTTTTTCCTATCGGTTCAAGAGCCAATAAGAGTTGGGAAATGCGCGATGGCTCCACATACCCCAGGAACTTCAAGGTCAGATGAATCGATTCGGGTCGAACCCAATTAATCGGCGGCAGGATCTTTTTGAGTTCCTGTTGTAAGGAAAACAGGTTCTCTCGTATACCAGAGGAAAGTTCTACTGCTAAAAATACTCGGATCATACTGTTAGATTTAGACTTTGGTTTGAAGCAGGTATCGACGAATCATATCAAGTGCCGCTTGGGAAGAACGAAACTTGATCTCGGTGCGATCTCCCCAAAACTGGCAGCGTTGTGACTGGCGACCGTGAGGCCCATCAATCGCCATATACACCAGGCCTACCGGTTTCTTTGCCGAGCCCCCGCCAGGACCTGCGATCCCTGTGACACTCACCCCAAGATCCACGTGGCTTTTCGCTTGAATCCCCTTGGCCATGGCTTCTGCCACTTGCTCACTGACCGCGCCATATTTTCGCAAGAGCGCAGGAGAGACCCCTAATAATTCCTGTTTGGCCTTGTTGCTATAGCTCACGACGCCTCGATCCAGATAGGCGGAACTCCCGGGCACGTCGGTTAGGCGATGGGCAATGAGCCCTCCGGTACAAGATTCCGCCAACGCCAGCGTCCAATGGCAGAAAGATAATAATTGTCCAACCACCTCTTCCATCGTATCTTCACCTTCAGAAAACAGCCAGGGCGCTAGCGCCTCTCGTATTCGTTGTATGAGAGTATCCCCTTCTGGGAAATCCTTAGTTCGGTTTGATTGTGTCGATTGTTGATTCTTGGGGCGCCAACTGCTCAGCGTCACCTTCACCCCTTTCGTTGATGCCAACAAACTCAAGGCAATAGCCGAAGACGGTTGGAATAACGGCGAGATCTGCTGCTGAATATCGGTTTCCGGCAAACCCATGGTATTGAAAGCATGCGACCAAAGAACGGCAGTCGCCTTCAATTTTCTTTTCAGAATGAGTTGGACCTGAAGGTCCATCATTTCCCTCGCTTCGCGCGGCACACCCGGTACCACAAACACGTGGGCTTTCCGCTCCTGCAGATAAAACCCTGGCGCCGTCCCGACAAGATTGTCTAAGACGATGGCACCGGAAGGCATGAGCGCTTGTTTGGCCAACCAGGGAGTGACGATCCGACCTCGACGCTGGACTTGCCTCTTGAGTATCTGCATGGCTTTTCGATGCACGGCAAGAGGACGACCAAATGTGGTGGCAACGGCTTCACGCGTACGATCATCGACAGTAGATCCGAGACCCCCGGTCACGATCACCACATCGGCTTGTTTGGAAGATGATCGGAGGACCGCTTGAATATCAGCCTGGTCATCACTGACAGCAACCTTTTTGCTCACCTTAATTCCACAGTGAGCCAACATATCGGCGATAAAAAGTGAATTGCTGTCAACTCGTCCGCCGTGCAACAACTCTGATCCGATTACCAGAATATGTGCGCGAAAAGGTTTCATTGGAGGAACAGGCCCATCTAACGCTCCGTGTTTTTTAAGGAATAGTCGATAAATCGATATCAAATCTGATTTCGCCACCCACCCCAGGAAACACCAACAAGATGGCACGGGATTCGGGTTTAAATGAGCCATAAGGAAAGAGACCCACAATTTTTGCACGATAGACGGAGCCTCTTTGATCCTGGCCAACCACTCGTGCTTGCGCGTCAAACCGAATACGTTCAGGCTTGACCACCTGCTCGCCCTGTTTGATGAGCAGGTAACTCTCTCGGGCAAAATCCGGAGAATCGCCAAAGACTGTCACCACTATTTGCAAGGCGTCTTCCGCCACTACGCGCTGTATATCTTGATCGGTCGGCTGTTCCCCCCGTAACGCATAATGGCTAGACATCACGGCCAAACCACTTATTTTGGTGACCAAAAACCCATGGGGTTCAAAATTTTCGCTTGAACCAAAATGCCAATACAGTTCGTTAGGAGGTCGGTGTTGTTGAGCAAAGTCCATCCCTCTTTTCAGGGCTTGCTCAACCTGCATATGATCCGGATGTGGCAGAATGGCCAACGCAGGTTGTATTGGGAATACGATCCAGGCACCTGCCATGCACCAACACCACAATCTTTTCGAAATCTCATGCTTCGCTTTAGCTATAATTTCTACCATAAAAAATTTCAATCTTATCAACCTTCTATCATCCAAAAATGATATCCAATATTTCTGAAACAACAAAAACTTCCCAAGGTCCAGCATCTTGTCGCGGTGGCGTCATATTTCGAGACAAATCCGAATTGACAAGTTTACAGCGTCGATGGT
>JAQBGS010000230.1:0-3783 GCA_032128535.1 Nitrospirota bacterium | reverse complement strand
ACTGGCCCGAAGGGTTTCCATGAAATCCCGCATCGTCAGCTTGGCTTGAATCGTATCAGCCGAATGCATCTCACCCCGCGGATCAAGCGCATGACCACCCCTAGCGATGACCTCAGCGGCCAGAGGAATATCGGCGGTAATCACGAGGTCACCAACTTCTACTCTTTTTACGATTTCAGAATCAGCCACATCAAATCCATCGGCTACTTGAATGGCGGAAATATTCGGCGAGGTCGGGGTGTAAAGCAGTCGATTTGCGACAAGCGTGACTTGCACGGCGGTCCGCTCCGCTGCACGAAATAAAATCTCTTTAATCACCTTAGGACAGGCATCCGCATCAACCCAAATGGCCATGACTTACCTCAATTGTGCCGAGGTTGCCAAGAAAGTATAAGGAGTGGCCGATAGCCACCAACTTTCCGGCATGAACGACACTAGTTTATTGAAAGGTTTTTGGGCATCGGGGAAAAAACGGATGACCAATAACAAATATAGCATTTTAGCTTTGTAACAATATCATGAAATTCAACTATAATATACTCGAATTTCATGGTATTATCTTTATGCCATGATCAAACGTCAAGCCATACTCTCCACAATCAAGGCAGCAATTCAACGCAGCAGAGTGGTCGTGCTGTCTGGTCCCCGCCAGTGTGGAAAGACCACGTTGGCGCGAGAAATCCTCAGTGAAGAGTCCGTCAATTATTTTGACTTGGAAGATCCGGCAAGTCTTACTCGGCTTGATGAGCCGATGACCGCCTTGCGCCCCTTGAAGGGACTGGTCGTGATCGACGAAGTCCAACGACGACCAGACTTATTTCCGGTGCTGCGGGTCCTAGCCGATCGCAAGGGAGCACCCTCACGCTTTTTAATCTTGGGCAGCGCCTCTGGCGATTTACTGCGGCAGAGCTCGGAAAGCCTAGCTGGACGAATGGAGTACGTGACCATCGGAGGGTTTACGTTATCCGAACTGAACGCAGCAGCCGAGCCGACATTGTGGCGACGCGGAGGGTTTCCCCTGTCCTATTTGGCGAAAACTGAGGCCGACAGCCTCGCCTGGCGCAAAAGTTTTGTTCGCACCTTGCTTGAGCGCGATTTCCCTCAATGGGGCGTGCGTGTCCCAGCCGCTGCGTTACAACGCTTTTGGATCATGCTGGCCCATTATCACGGCCAGACCTGGAACGCGGCAGAACCCGCACGGGCGTTGGGTGTCAGTGAGTCCACCGTTCGACGCTACCTGGACCTGCTCACCGACGCATTGATGGTCCGACAATTACAGCCCTGGCACGCCAACCTGCGCAAGCGCCAAGTCAAAGCGCCCAAGGTGTATGTGCGCGACACCGGTCTGTTGCACCATCTTCTCGGCATCGACACGGCCAAAGCCCTGGTGAGTCATCCTAAACTCGGAGCGTCATGGGAAGGCTTCGTCATTGAACAGATATTGATGACCGAGCCGCACGACGAGGCCTACTTCTGGGCGACACACCAAGGAGCGGAGATCGATTTGATTGTGCGCCGAGGCGACCGGTTATTAGGGGTGGAATGCAAACGAGCTGATGCTCCGCGCCTGACCCCTTCAATTCGCATCGCCCTGGAAGACCTGGGCCTGGAAGGTATCGCCGTCATCTACCCCGGCAATAAACGTTTTCCGTTATCTGACAACGTGGAAGCCATTCCCCTGGAAGAACTAGGACAGGGACAACCACTATTTGCATGAGTGGATTCGCAAGAAAATACGAGTTTGGTTGGATGGCAAGGTAACGGCCAAACAGTAGATTTCAAAATTTACTCTCAACTCGAATCATTCACACTCGGTGACCCAGACACCGACATGAAGCGTCGATCCTGGAGGACCGACGAAGGTTCCCTCTACCGGCGGTACGGATTCGGGCAATCTCGCCACGGCCACCGCAAAATGATCAGGCCCGGCTATTGCGCCGACCGTGGGATCGAACCCCTTCCACCCTGCGCCCGGTAAGTATACCTCCGCCCAAGCATGAGTCGCGCCATAATCAGTGGCTGATGGCGGGGCGTGGAGATATCCGCTCACAAAGCGCGAGGCGAGACCTAAACACCGCGCGGTTTCCATAAAGAGCAACGCAAAGTCGCGGCAGGAGCCGGTGCCGAACTCCAGTGTTTGTGCCACAGTTTGTACGCCGGGTTCTTCCCGTATTTTATATGACAGCGTCTGGTTGATGTGGGAGGCCAGGCGTTGCAGGAGGGTATACGTTTGAATGGGCTCTTCTGGTTGCCAGAAACCTTCAATCCACTTGGTGAGTTGCGTTTTCGTCTTCTCTTCCGGGAAGGCCATATGAGGTAACAACATAATCCGGTCATCAGGTTGATAGGTAAACGGGTAAGCGACCGCGTAGTCGGCGACAAGAAAATCGAGCGGCGCCTCATTGAATTGCTGAATGATCACTTCGCTCTCAATCGCAAGCTGGTTGGCGGGTACATTGAAAGTGGCTGTGGCAACCGAATTGCCTTCTACATCACGATGCCACAGTAGAGTCGCGGGTGGTGTGATTGTGAGGGTTGAAGATTCAATGTGCAGGTCATAGTCTTCCCTCGGCCGCAGCCGCAAATAATGGGGTCCGAGCGTCACCGCACCGGAAAAATTATAATACGTCCGATGAAGAATTTTATAGCGCTGCATACTGCATCCTATTCTGCAATTTCAACCGCATCAATGAATTGGTGAAATATTATGATTGAGGAACGCCGAAGGGGGTCTGCTCTAGGAGGTTAATCCCTATTTCTTTTTCTTTGCCATAGGCTTTTTCTCCTTCTAGTCGTTGGGTCCCTTGGGTGGGGTCACTTGAAGGAAAGGTTAGCCATTTTCGTCTTGATTGCCTTGGGAGGCGGCCAGGAGATGACGGGCAAAGTCACCGATAAGCCTCTGAGCCGCCCCTGCATCGTAATCGTCGTACGAATCTGAAAGAAATGGGTGAGCCCAATAATAGAATTCAATTACGGTGAACATGAGGTGTTGAAAGGTGACGAAAGCATTTTTATTGTAGACAGGTTCGAATGAGGTGAACTGCTTCCCGTCAACATCGATTCTGCCCAGTAGCTCCAGGTGAATTGGATTAGAGGAGTGTGCTACCTCGGAATAGGGGGAGTAAATGCGGCGAATTTGGGTGACAAGCTCGCCGATGTTTGGTGTTTTTCGGATCAGCTTTTTGGATTCGTTGGTTTTTACGAGTTCATATAGGCGAGCCTGAAGCTCCATTTGCTTTCGGATAAGTACCGCAGCCTCGATAAGTTCACCTTGCCCAATGAGGTCTTGGGCAATGAAGTGGGTGCGAGTAAAGGAGATGATTAGATCGCAAATATACAACCCATGTTTCAGCGATGACATGTTGCGCCCATTGAGAAAGAGCAGACAGCTGGCCACATATTCGTTACCAAGTCCGATGAGAGGTCCAACTTCAGGATGGTTCAAAAGAAAATCTGTCTGCGTACGCTTGTGCGCTCTGTCACGCGATTCAAGATACTTTGCTGCGTTTGGCCAGGTGCTATGCATGTTTACCAATAATTAAACTGATCCGCCTAATATACGGAATCCTGATTCCCTGTTCGGGTAATAGGATGTGGGATTTCTGGCCAAGGTGTGCTTCTCATGATTCGCTGAGGTTGTCGCAAGAAGAATTGAAGTGTCTCAGGAAGTGTGGGCTTCGCCGAGGCGAAGCCCCCCACATACCACGAAGAAAACGCGTGGGGGGTTTGTTGGTTTATTTTTTTTTGTGTTGGGGGTCTTTTTTTTTTTTTGGTTTGTGTTTT
>JAQBGS010000229.1:0-7098 GCA_032128535.1 Nitrospirota bacterium | reverse complement strand
CCATCCGATCTGGGAGCCACCGCCGGACCCGGGATCTCGCAGCTCGCCGTGAAGCACGGTCTGCTGAGCGGCCGAACCCGCGACATCATGTAAAAAACCATGAAACCAGCCATGTTCAGGTGGAACACCAAGAAATCCTCCGACCACCGCGAGTCCTGCCAGAATCATCAGCGGATAGGTCATGATGGGCGGAGATTCATGGATATGTTTGGCAACTTGTGGCTCGACTCGGGATTGTCCATAGAAGGTCAGGTAGGTGAGTCGGAACATATAAAAACTGGTCAGGAATGCCCCAATGGCCGCGAGGAGATACAAAGGGTAATAGCCATGCACAAAAGCATGAGCCATGATTTCATCTTTACTCCAAAAACCGGCCAATGGCGGAATGCCGGCAATAGCGAGGGTGCCAATAAGAAAGACTATGTGGGTTATGGGGATTTTTTTGTACAGTCCGCCCATTTTGCGAATGTCTTGTTCCCCGCTAAGCGAATGAATCACGGCACCAGCTGATAAAAAGAGCAAGGCTTTAAAGAAGGCATGTGTGACTAAGTGAAAGATCGCTGCGGTATAGGCCCCGATTCCACAGGCGAGAAACATATAGCCCAATTGGCTAACCGTCGAGTAGGCCAACACGCGTTTAATATCGTTTTGTACCAGTCCAATCGTGGCGGCAAATAAGGCTGTGACGCCGCCGACAATACCGACCGTGGCTAAGGCGATGGGTGCCATATCAAACAACGCATGATTGCGGACCACCATATACACGCCCGCTGTCACCATAGTTGCGGCATGAATGAGGGCACTGACTGGCGTCGGACCCTCCATGGCGTCGGGTAACCAGGTGTACAAGGGCAGTTGCGCCGATTTTCCGAAGGCTCCAATGAGCAAGCAGATGGTGATAGCCGTGGCCATCTCAGTGGACAGCGATGAAGCTTGTGTTAAGACGGTGCTGTAATCCAGTGATCCGAAATGGGAAAAGATGAGAAAAACGGCAATTAAGAATCCTGCATCACCGATTCGATTGACCACAAAGGCTTTCGTAGCAGCTTTTCCGGCTGAAACCTTTTCGTAGTAATACCCAATCAATAAATAGGAGCAGAGTCCGACGCCTTCCCATCCAATGAACATCACCACATAATTCGACCCCATCACGAGCAACAACATCGAAACCATGAAGAGGTTCATATAGGTGAAGAATCGTGTAAAGCCTTCTTCACCATGCATGTAGCCCACGGAATACACATGAATGAGGAAACCCACACCGGTCACCACCAGCAACATCACGGTCGTGAGAGGATCAATGAGAAAAGCGAGATTGATCGAAAGATTGCCGCCGAAAATCCAAGACCAGGCAATGACTTCACGGGGTTCGGGATGAGATAGGACAGAAACGAAGACCCCGAGGGTGCAGAGAAAGGACAGACCAACTGAACCAAACGCTAGTCGCCCGGCCCACTCGTGGGAATACCGTGAACCGTACAGCCCATTCGCTAGTACAGCCAACAGCGGAAAGAGGGGAATCAGCAGAACCAGTAAATCGAACACGTTACCACTTCAAAATATTAATTTGATCCACATTCGTGGCCATCTTCCCGCGGAAGATCACGATGATAATCGCCAATCCGATTGCGGCTTCGGCTGCCGCCACCGCAATGATAAACAACGCCGACATTTGTCCGGCCATAGAATTCAAATAATGTGAAAAGGCCACCAGATTAATATTGGCCGCATTGAGCATGATCTCCACACTCATTAAAACGATGATGAAATTGCGTCGGATGAGGACCCCCACCAATCCTGTCATAAACAGAATGGCACTGAGGAAGACATAGGCGGAAAGAGGAATCATCGTGATTTAGGATGTCGACGTATTTGCTGGTTCTTGGTTGTTAGTTTTGGCTGGAGTCTTGGCTAAGACGATGGCCCCAATGACCGCGCCAAGTAAGAAAACCCCGACGATTTCGAAAAGGAGCAAATAATCGCTGAACATGGTAATGCCAATCGCATGGCTTGGGCCGGTATGTAATATCACTTCCGGCGTCGCCGTCCCGAGGGTTCCGCCATAGGGTGAGAGCATTAAGAGAATGAGTAACTCGGCGAGCAGGGCCATGCTTGCGAATATTAAAAAGGAAGGCTTCTTATGGAGATGCTGCTCTTCGGTTTTTAAATTCATCAACATCAGGACGAACAGGTACAAAATCAAAATCGCCCCGGCATACACGATAATCTGCACCATAGCCAAGAACTCGGCATTTAGCATGACAAAAAGTCCGGCCATATGAAGCAGAAGCGTGAGCAAGGCCAAGGCGCAATGCACGGCATTCCGCAGAGACACGGTCAAGACCCCTGCCACGACACTCACCGTGGCAAAGTAAATAAAAAGAAGCCACATCATGGGTTGGTCTTAGGGATCCTGGGTGTTTTTGATCGAGACAGGAAAATGGTAGCGGTAAGCCTGGCTTTCCTCACCTTCCTTCTCTTGGTTATGGGCATAGAGATATTTTTTGGCATCATCCAAATGCCGTTCTCCGATTTGATACAAGCGATCTTTGTCGAACAGGAGTGTTCGTTTATCATGGGTGGAAAATTCATAGACTTTGGTCATAGCTAAGGCATTGACCGGACAGGCTTCCACGCAATATCCACAGAACACACATTTGGTAATATCGATAAAAAATTCGCTGGCATAACGTTGTAAAGGCAAGGATTTATCTTCCTCGCTAATGACTTTGATGCAGCGGGAAGGACACGCGGCTTCGCAGAGGTCACATCCGACGCAGCGTTCTGCCCCATCTTCGTAGCGTAACAGGCACAGGGCCCCACGATGGGCATCGGGGATCGTCCGTTTCTCTCGAGGGTATTGGAAGGTGATGGGACGATGCAGCATGTGCTTGAACGTCACCTTGGCGGCATGCCAAATTTCCCGGAATAAGACGGCATCGAGAAACTTTTTCGTCGTGGTTTCGTTACCCATGGGAGAGGGCCATATCTTTCTGGTCAGACCTTTTCAATTGTCACGTAGGCTAATTTGAAATAGGGGACTCCCGTCGTGGGGTCAACCTGGAGTGGCATGAGGTCCTTCACCGGAGGATCATTGAAATGTTCAGGCACCGTACAGGTGCCTGGCATCAAGGAGGTATCCTCCGCCACCGTCATTTCCAATGTGTCCTGGTCCGAAGTTAAGCGAATGCGTTTGCCGGAGGCGAGTCCGAGATTCTTAAGATCTTCGGTTCCCATAGAGAGGTGCTTCTTGTTTGGCGAAATCTCCATGAGGCCAGAGGCTTGAGTGGACAGCTTTCCAGAATGATAAATCAGTTGAATCATGCGCAGTCCGAACGGTCGTTGGGGTTTCCCTTTTCCGTTTATGGAATATCGTGGGCCGACATTTTGAGCATAGCCGTTTGAAAGATAGCGAGAAGGTTTTGGCTCGACCTTGGGAGCCTTCCCCAAGTTGTAATATCCAGGGAGAATCTTGCGGATCTCTTGTTGAATATCTTGGGTGGTTTCGAACTCCATCGGTGAACCAAGAATATTGGCCATCCCAACCATGATGTGCCAATCCAACGTGCTCTCACCGAGGGAATCCAAGGCGGGGCGAAGGTACTGCACCTTCCCTTCTTGATTCGTCACCGTGCCGTCCTTTTCCGCAAAGGTCGATGCCGGGAAGACCACATGAGCCAGCTTGGCTGTTTCAGTGAGGAACGGATCCTGGCAAATAAGCACGTCCAATTTCTCTAAGGCTCCTTTCACATCAAAGGAGGCAGGCAAGGTTTCGAGTGGGTTTTCCCCAACGACATATAAGGCTTTGATTTCGCCTTTTCGGCAGCGGTCTAAAATGTCAGTCAGATGGGAACCTTGTTGGGTATCAGGAAGGCTGGTGCCCCAGGCTTGGGCAAATCGGTCCTGGGCTTGAGTATCGGCAAAAGCAACAGGACCAGGAAGGAATTCAGGAGCCACGCCCATATCAACCGCACCCTGTTCATTGGCTTCTTCGGTATAGGTATTAATCCCACAGCCTTGTTTCCCTAATTTTCCAGTGACCCAAGCCAAGTCAATCAAGTGCAACATATGCTGATAGCCATTCACTTGCCGGAGGATTCCTTCACCACAAATGATGATGGAGCGAGGGGCCTCTGCGAAAATTCTGGCCGCCTCATGGATTTGTTCAATGTCCACACCGGTGCGTTGAGAAACCTCAACGAAAGAATAGGCCTCAGTCGCCTGCTTTAAGGCTGCGAGGGCCTCAGGATGCGCATTGGTGGTTTCCTCATCGATCAAATCCTGATGAATGGTGGATTTGACAAGGCCTTGAATAAACAGCCCTTCCGTTCCAGGGTTCACCATGATGGGGTGGGAACTGAGTTTGGCCATATTGGTTTGGACAGAATCCACCACAATGGTTTGGGCTTTAAACACACTGATGGCGGATTTGACGCGCAGGCTCGCGACAGGATTGGTTTCCGTGATATTGGCCCCGATGATTAAGAAGGCTTTGGCCTTATTAATTTCCTCCGAGGTGTTCATCATGCGATGAATGCCCAAGGCTCGATTCATGGCATGGACAAAATTGAGATGCCCGTATCGCGCGCTGCTGTCCAGTTGGTTGGTGCCGATCACGGTGCGCATAAATTTTTGGAAGGCATAGAGATCTTCGTTCGTGCATCGTGCGGTGATAAGCCCGGCAATCGCTTGAGGTCCATGTTGGGCTTTGATGGCACCCAATCGGCTGGCTGCCGTTTCCAAGGCATCAATCCATGGAGTCGGTTGGAGCCCGGCATCGGTCCGGACCATGGGTTCTTTCAGTCGGGAAGGGCTATTAATAAATTGAAAGCCAAATCGCCCCCGCACACAGATCCCGTCATGACCATTGACCGTATCCGTCCGGTCTCCCCACTTATTTTTCCAAGAGAGCGGCGACGTGACCCGAACGACTTCCGTATCTTTGGTTTCCACATAGATTTGGCAGCCATCACCACAGTAATTGCAAGTGGTGGTGGTCTTTTTAAGCTGCCAGGGTTTGTACGCGTACTTGGAAAACTTATTGGTAATGGCACCCACAGGGCAGACGGCTAAGCAATCGCCGCAGAATTCACAGTCCAGCGCTTGATCGCCTTTGGCCACCACTTGGGTGAATCCGTCTTTTTTCATAAACTGCAGGGCATCAATGCGTAGCACATCTTTGCAGATGTTGATGCATTCCCCGCAGGCGATGCAGCGGTTCATGTTGAAGTCCAATACCAAACTGCGCGTGTCTTCAGGAATATTTTTTTGCTTCGCGTTGGCCAGATTGGTCACGCCATGCTCAAAGGCCATGTCTTGCAATTCGCAATGACCGTCAGCATCGCAAACCGGGCAGTCCAAGGGATGGACTGATAAATGTTTTTCAACGCCCTTTTTCCGGGCCAAAAATAAATCTTCCCCATCCGTTCGAATCACCATCCCGGCGGCCGCTTTCGCGGTACAGGAGCGAACAGGTGCTTTTTTCCCTTCCTGCATGACCAGGCACATTCCACACGAACCAAAGGGATCGAAGGTGTAGTGGTAGCACATCGCCGGAATAATCTTGCCGGTGCTGGCGACGACGTCATAGAGCGAGACGCCCTCTTTGGCCTGGACGGTTTCCCCGTCCATGGTCAATTCAATCGTCGCGGCCTCGACTTCAGGTGATGTGACTGGCTTTAAACCCATGTCTGTCTATCCTTGTGTCCGACTTGATGCATTCGAGTAACGACTCGTGAAGCGTAAGGGGTAAGGCGAAAAAACACCTACTCACGCTTTTTGTTTTACGTCCTTTGCTATCGATCACATTCTCCCATGACGATGTCGTAGGTCCCAAAAATCGTGACGGCGTCGGCGATCATATAACCTTTTGACATATAATCAAAAGCACCCATGTGAATAAAGGATGGGGCTCGGATTTTCAGACGATAGGGATTTCCACCTCCGGTACTCACAATATAGAACCCCAGCTCGCCTTTATGCGCTTCAGTCCCGCAGTAGATTTCGCCAGCTGGAGCATCAAAGCCTTGAGAAAATAATTTAAACTGCTGGATCATGGATTCCAGATTGGTAAAGACGCGATCTTTTGGTGGCAACGTCACGCTGGGAACATCCGCCATGATCGGTCCAGGTTGCATTTGCTCCAGGCATTGCTTGATGATTTTGATGCTTTCCCGAAATTCTTCTATGCGAATCCAATAGCGATCATACGTGTCGCCGTTTTTTCCAACGGGAACACTGAACTCGCACCAGGGATACGCGCTATAGGGTTCGTATTTGCGCAGATCATAATCCACACCTGACCCGCGTAAGGTTGGTCCGCTTAATCCAAAGCTCAGGGCATCTTCTGCAGAAATGACGGCCACACCGCGAGTGCGAGCCAGCCAGATGCGATTATTTTCAAGGAAAATCACATATTCGTCTATCTTAGGCGGGAAATAGTCTAAAAACCGTTTGACCTTATCGATCAACGAATCGTTGAAATCCCGCTCGACGCCCCCGATGCGATACCAACTGGTGGTGAGGCGCGCCCCGCAGAGTTCGTCAAACCAATCCAGTAAAATTTCCCGATCTCTAAAGGTATAGAAGAAAACGGTCATGGCGCCGATGTCTAACGCCTGAGTCCCCAACCAGAACAGGTGACCGATGATGCGTTGGACTTCAGCAACCAACGTACGGAGATACTCGGCTCGTTCCGGAACCGTGATATCCATGAGTTTCTCGACGGCACGGCAATAGGCAAAGTTGTTATACATCGCGCAGACGTAGTCCAAGCGGTCCGTATGCGGAATGAATTGATGGTATGTACCGCCTTCAGCCAGTTTTTCGACACCGCGATGAAGATAGCCCAATACCGGGGTGGATTTAACCAGGCGTTCGCCTTCCAGTTCCATGATGACCTTTAACACCCCATGTGTAGCAGGGTGTTGCGGCCCCATATTTAGGAGCAGTTCTTCGGTCCGAAGAGTTGGGAGGTCTGCGGTCTCCGGATGATTCGGATCGACCTTATAAACGGTGGTGCGTTGATCTTCGAGTTTCATGATAAGTCAGAAGGGCAAACTGTTAACTTGGGTCGTTTAAAAAATCAAAAGTATCCCG
>JAQBGS010000228.1:0-4371 GCA_032128535.1 Nitrospirota bacterium | reverse complement strand
GTTGGCTTTATCTGGCCGTCATCTTGGATTTATGTTCTCGTCAGGTGATTGGGTGGTGGTCGATGCAACCGCAGCGCGGTTGCGAGGTGGTGATCCAAGCCGTGCTGATGGCGGTGGGCAATTGCGATGATAATGCCGTAGCGGAAAGTTTCTTGGGGCTCTTAAAACGGGAACGGGTGAACCGGCGCCACTATGGGACTCGGGCCGAGGCCCGCGCTGAGGTGTTTGACTATATCGAACGGTTCTATAATCGTCGGCGCAGGCATGTTCACCGAGGGGCTGCCCCCAGGAGTGTATGCGGAACAGATTTTAAAAACTCTTCACTAACCTGTCCACGAAACCAGGGGAAGACCACATCCCAAGACTCATTCAAGCAAGCAAAAATTCCACAAAACCCTATTTACTTAAGAAAGGGATTAAGAAAATTCCTTGAGCTAGTGGTGGATTAGAAGATTCTAGTACGAATAAACCTACCTAAGAATTTATTCATCATCGTCGTCATCATCTTCGTCTTCGGCATCAATGGCGGCCTGCCGCATTTGTTCTTCCATGGCATTATGAATGAGCATACGCATGAACATTGAAATGACTGAGCCTTTTTCCAGGGTGCCTCCAGGAGGTACGGCAATTTTCCCTTCATCGACCATTTTATCCAGCCATTTTTTTTGATCCGGTGCAATGTGGACTCGAATTTCAATCAACGGCACTTTGCCAAACATATCCATAAAAACGGTCTCCTGTTATCCAAATACCATGAATGGGCTCGATAAAAACTCTTTCGATAAGACCATGGGCCATTTTGGTTTGTCAATGGAACAAGACTGTAAGCTCCTCGCGAGGAGAGATGCCTGGGGTGAGGGAAAGTAAATTTTCGGCGAGATTTATTTTAGGCCAAGGACGTGGCCCATAGAATACAGCCCAGGAGGTTGCTGTACAACCCATTCGGCGGCTCGGAGAGCGCCACGGGCAAAGGTGTCGCGGGTATGCGCACGATGAGTAATTTCAATCCGTTCACCAGGGCCACCGAACAGAATCGTATGATCGCCGACAATATCTCCGGCTCGGATCGTTTGCATGCCGATTTCACGGGTTTTGCGTTCTCCTGTGATGCCATGCCGAGCATAGACCCCGACTTCTTGTAAATCCCATCCCATTCCATCAGCTAATGCTTCCGCCAGCTTGAGAGCGGTTCCGCTTGGCGCATCTTTTTTCTTGTTGTGGTGGGCTTCAATCACTTCGATGTTGTAAGTCTCACCAAGAGATTTGGCTATTTTGCCAATGGTGTTCACGAGGACATTAATCCCTACGCTCATGTTGGGTGAAAACACGCAAGGAACTTTCATGGCTAAGGCCTTGAGTTGCGTGAGCTCTTTCTTGGAAAACCCTGTCGTCCCAATTACCATAGCTTTTGAGGTGTTGACGACCTGCTTAAGATTAGCCAAGCACGAGGTTGGTCCGGTGAAGTCAATCACCACGTCACTTTGAGCAAGACACCTGTGAAGGTTGTCGCTGAGTAGAATTCCTACTTTTCCGATTTGCGCGATTTCACCGGCGTCTTTTCCAAGTGCAGGGTGCCCCTTCATCTCAATGGCACCGGTTAACGACAGGCTATCAGTTTCCTGCGTTAAGGCGACGAGCCGCATGCCCATTCGGCCAGCCGCACCGGCAATGATGGTTCGCACCATGGAGTGGATCCTTACAAGACCCCAGCCTGTTGCAAGGCTTCTTGGAGTTTAGGTCGGTATTCATCAGCGAGGGGAGTGAGAGGGAGGCGGACTTCCTCTGACATTTTTCCCATCATGGCTAACGCGGCTTTCACGGGAATGGGGTTGGTTTCCAAAAATAGGGCGCTGAACAGGGGCGTCAATTTAAAATGGAGGGTTCTTGCTTGTTCAAAGTCGCCTTTCAGAGCAGCTGAGACCATGTGGGCCATGTCAGTTGGGGCCACATTGGCGGTAACTGTTATGACGCCTTTTCCCCCAAGGGCCATCATGGGAAGCGTCAACGGATCATCTCCGGAAAGGATCAGGAAGTCTCGTTTTGAACAGTGAATAATTTCTGACACCTGTTGAAGTGATCCACTGCCTTCCTTAATGCCAATAATGTTGGGAACCTGCGACAGTCGTGCAGTCGTGGTCGGCAGCATATTAATGCTGGTGCGTCCGGGAATGTTGTAGAGGATTTGTGGCAGATCGACGGCCTTGGCCACGGCTTCGAAATGACGAAAGAGCCCCTCTTGCGTGGGCTTATTGTAATAGGGAGTAATAAGAAGTGCCCCATCTGCTCCTACGGATTTAGCATGTTTCGTAAAGATAATGGCTTCATCGGTGGAGTTAGATCCGGTGCCTGCAATGACAGGTATCCGTTTATTTACGACTTCGACGGTGACCGCCACGACGCGTTCATGTTCTTCTGGTGTGAGCGTGGCTGACTCACCAGTCGTTCCACAAGGCACAATGCCATGGGTCCCGTGAGCAATTTGAAATTCAATGAGGTCAGCCATGGCCTTTTCATCGAATTTTCCCTTGGAGAAGGGCGTGACAATGGCGACTAATGACCCAGAAAACATGATGTCGGCAAATCCTCAGTCAAATATGTCAGGAATTGATTCTCCGCGAATCAAATCCTCGTAGGTTTCTCGTTTTCGAATCACCATGATCTTGTCGTCTTTTATGAGCACTTCTGGTGTCTTAGGTCTGGAGTTGTAATTGGAGGCCATCGTAAATCCATAGGCTCCGGCACTCATGACGGCCAATAAATCTCCCGATTGCGGTTGTGGAATTTTTCGATCTTTTGCCAAGAAATCACCCGATTCACAAATCGGCCCAACGACGTCTACCGTATTGACTGGAGCAGATTCATTTTTAAGGACGGGCTGGATGTCATGATGTGCGTCGTACAAGCTTGGGCGCAGCAGATCATTCATCGCAGCATCGACGATCACGAAATGTTTATTCGCCCCCTCTTTGTTGTAGAGCACTTTCGTGACCAAGATTCCTGCATTGCCGACAATCGATCGTCCCGGTTCCATGATAATTTGACATGAGGTTGTTTGCAGCAGCGGAGAAATGGCCGCAGCCAGATCTGCAGGGCGTGGCGGGGTTTCGTCCGAATAGGTGATCCCGAGACCTCCCCCAATATTCATATAGCGAATATCTATTCCTTGAGATTTCAATGTCTGAATGAGACTTAATACCTTTTTAATGGCGTCAACAAACGGCGTTACTTGTGTTAATTGCGAGCCGATATGGCAGTGCACCCCGACGACATCAATGTGTGAAAGTTGGCTGGCGAGTTTGAACTCATTCAGGGCCTGATCGGCAGCAATACCGAACTTGCTTTTTTTTAATCCAGTCGAAATGTAGGGATGGGTCTGCGGGTCGATATCCGGATTGATGCGCAAGGCCACCCGTCCACGAAGCCCCATGGTCTTGGCCACCTCATTGATTTGTTGAAGCTCACCAGGTGATTCGACATTAAACATGAGAATATCGGATTCCAAGGCATAACGGATTTCTTCCGGAGATTTTCCCACCCCGGCAAAGACCATCTTGTTCGCGGGCACCCCGGCCTTTAACGCTCGAAACAATTCTCCGCCAGACACAATATCAGCCCCACTGCCTTCTTTGGCTAAGAGCTTCAAGATGGCAATGTTGGAGTTGGCCTTCATCGCATATGCGACGATATGCGGAATGTCCTGAAAGGCGTCATCAAAGGCATGGAATTGGCGATAGATGGCTTGATGGCTATAGATATAGCAAGGAGTGCCCACTTGCTCGACAATTTGTTGAATAGGGACATTTTCACAAAAGAGTTCATCTCCCTTGTAATGAAAATCAAGCATGGCTCGCGCTCTCTTCAAATACATCCCAATCCCCAAGGGCTATTTCAGCGACTGTAGTTTGGAAGGCTTCTTTCAATTTTCGATAGCGCAAGTTGGCATGAGGTGTGATGGATTTCAGGATTTCCCCATCTAGCAAGGTTTGAATTGCCCTAGGTGTGGCATGTTTGAGATGTTCAAAGTTGACGACGATGTCCATTCTTGCGTCCTGGGCGGCTTGTTTAATACGAGTCAACAGTTCTCGGGCATTCAAATGGTCCAAGGTTCCTTCTAACTCGATGAACAAGGCCGCAAAGGCATCGTGCCGACGAGCTTTGACATTCAAACACAGATCCTGTTTTTTCGCGGGCTGAGATGCCTGTGGGAACAGGGCATTAGGAATCAATTGCTGCGTTTCAAAGGTCGGAAGTTTAGCCTGGAGATTTTTGAGGACGTTGGCGATGGGAGATAATCGACCTTTTGGTGTTGATCTCCGAATGAGCTTCCGAAATTCCCAATTCATTTCCAGTCGAGGGATGAGACGTTGGCTG
>JAQBGS010000227.1:0-3484 GCA_032128535.1 Nitrospirota bacterium | reverse complement strand
GGCATGCCCACGCCCACTAATGGGCGACCCCTATCCTCTCTCTATTTTTCTGAGGCTTGTCTTTGCTATCAGGCGGACACATGTTCCCATGATTTTGCGCGCTGGACCAATGCTTCTTGAACCAATGGCCAATCATGTAGGGTGGCGGGATCAAAATCAGCTCCGTTGGGCCAGGCCAAGGTGTGGACTTCCTTGTCAAGCCGGACTTGATTAAAGAGTTGGAGGTCTCGCAAGGGACCATAGAAATTCCCCGCGAGAATGGGCAGGAAATCAATTACTTGATGGGTGTGGTCATCAAACTCCACGCGAATAGTATAGGGCCCCGCGATTAAAAAGTTGGTGACTCTGTGGATGGGATGCGCCATGGACTATGCTCTTTCTTTATTTCAATGGGGCAATGGGTAGAGGGGAATTTCCCGTCTGGAGTCGTTCCCAATCCCGCTGGAGTTCCTGCTGATGCAGTTCCGCCCAGGCTTCTACGAGCCGTTGCTGCCGTTTTGGAAGAGAGCCTGCTAATAATTCTACGGGATCAATTTGGTAAACTGCGACCTCCTCTTGATAGTAGGCGTGGAAATGGGAGGTGTGATGCGGTTCCATAGCTTCAAAATACATACGGATGATAATTCCAAAAAATCGACAAAGTTCCGGCACAGAAATATTGTAGCCCCTCAAGCCTGGCCAAGCAATGCGAGAACGAGTTCATCCCCTTTTGCCCTTCATGTTGGGGCGTTGGTTGGTTCGTTTTCCAGCAACTCGAGGAATGCTCGGACTCGGCGGGCCATTGGTTCTTCGGACTCCTGTTCATAAACGCTCAACAGATTTCTGAGCATGCGCGCCAAGATGGTCGGGGTTGAACTCTTTTCTAACAACTGCTTGTCATAGGCTAAGCCAGAAGCGGTGATAAACTGTTCGCAGTCTTGCTCCCGCAGGATGGTTCCGCCATTGAAACAATCGACGAAGTGTGCCGGTGTCTCACCTTCCAGCTTGACCAGAAAATGCCCAGGCATGCCCACGCCCACGACTGGTAGCCCCAGGCGTTTTCCGACAAAGACATAGAGGGCCGATAAGCTAATTGGAATGCCTTGGCGGGTGTCAATGACACGATTGAGATAGCTGTTATCCGGCTCGTAGTAATCCTCGCGGTTCCCCGAAAAGCCTTTATCTTTAAACAGGAAGTTGCTGAGCAAGCGTGCCGCCTTTCCAGATGGGGATTCAGTGGCAAGCCACTTGGTGCGAAATTCCTCAGCCAGATTATCCAGACATTCGGCGTAATGTGGAATGGACAGATCCGGATAGGCCAATTTGGCAATGAGGAAGGTTCCATGTTCCCAATCCTCTTGCCGCGCACTTTTGGCGACAAATCTTTGAAACTCTTCTTTGAGTTGTCCAAAGCGAATTTCCGCTTTGATGTGGGCCACTCGTGGTTGCAACGTCGCATCATCGTTCCCCGCTTGTTCAAGAAAGGGGAGGACGTTTGATCCAAGGCGCGCCAGTTGGTCTTGGATGGTACGGGCGACCTGTTCGTTTGGGTCAGAGAGTAAACGAAGCAGTGCTTGGATGGTGGTATCTGGAGGAAGACTCACAATGGTGATATCGGATGACACAGGCTCGTCTTTAGGAATGGCCCACGAACCTTTTCTTGAACTTTTTCAATTGGGTAGAGGTTTAACCGACAGATCGTTTAAAAGCTTTGGCCCCTCCATAGAGGCACAGGGCGTCAAAGGCGATCAGGACCACAAGGGCGATGCCAACTTGTGGAAGTGCTTGGCTCCAACCCGAGATAATGAGCGGACGGACGGCATCAATGACCCAGGTCATGGGATTGAAAAAGGCCAAAGCTTTCATCCAACCCGGCATGGCCGCTAATGGCACTAAGGCGGAACTGAGAAAAATCATGGGCAGCGACAGGAAGCCTAACACGGAGAAAAAATCTCCATGACTTTTGACGGAAAAGGCCATGGCCATGGAAATGGAGGTGAGGCCGATCCCAAACAACATGCCGAGGATAAGAATGAGCGCAATGCCAAGAATGCCAGTTTCCGCGCTGACGCCAAAGAGAAAGGCTACTCCCAAGATGACCAAAATTTGCATCCCCGTAATGGCCATCACAAAGAGGAAACGGCTGAGAATGACGGAGGAGCGTTTTATGGGTGTGGCCATGAGGCGTTCAAGAAACCCGTTTTCTTTATCGAACAGCAAATCGACTCCGCCGGCTAATCCATTGTTGAGCACGGTCATCACGACGACACCAGCAGCTAGAAAACTCATATAGTTCGGGGCTTGGACCACTTGGACATCAGCAGCTCGTTGGAATAAGTTGCCAAAGAAAATTAGCCAAAAGAGCATCGGTTGGATCAGCGTAAAGAGCATACTGAATTTTTCTCGGCTGAGTCGTTTGACCCATCGGTTTGTGAGCGCGAGCACTTCTTGCATTTGTTCATTCATAGCTGGATTGTTCCAAAGAGATAAAATAATCGAGAGCGTTAGGCTTCAGCGGGGGCAGGAGGTTCGTTTTTGAGGGAACGTCCGGTATGGGCCACAAACACGTCGTCCAAACGGGGTCGATGATATTCAATGCCATCCAACCGACAGCCAGCGACGGTGTTGGTTTTTTCCATGATGGCAGGCAAGGCTTTTTCTGGACCGTCCACACGAATGTCCAATCCATTTTCCCTGGGACGGATGGCTCGGACAAAGGGTAACGACTGAAGGGCTGTGGTCAATTGATCAAGTGCCTCTGGGGTCGCATCGCTGAGGGTCAACCAGATGCCATCACCACCCAGACTGGCTTTGAGGTCTTTGGGCGAACCCATGGCACGGATTTCTCCACGATCAATGATGGCAATCCGATCACACAGTTGATCGGCTTCGTCCAAATAGTTGGTCGTCATGACAATCGTGATGCCCTGCTGCTTTAATTGTCGAATATGCTCCCAAATATTCAGTCGGCTTTGGACATCTAGCCCTAGGGTTGGTTCATCAAGAAAAAGAATTTTCGGATTTGGGAGCAACCCGCAGGCAATGTCTAGCTTGCGTTTCATGCCCCCCGAATAACCCTTGGCGACTCGATCCGCATGTTCTTCCAGGCTCACCAGTTTTAAGAGCGTGTCGATGCGGGTGAGCGCCTCTTGCTTGGTTAAATGATACAGAGCCGCCAGCAACTCAAGGTGTTCTCGTCCTGTCAGAAATCGATCAATGGCCCGTTCTTGTGGGACATAGCCGATGAGTCGTCGGACGGTATCCGCTTCCTTGATGACATCGTGCCCGAGGATGGTGGCCGTGCCGGTTGTGGGACTGAGCGTGGTAATCAGGATTCGGAGGATCGTACTTTTTCCTGCTCCGTTTGGCCCTAAGAGCCCGAAGATTTCTCCGTGGTGCACGCTCAACGAAAGATTTTTGACGGCCTCGACAGCATCATAGACCTTGCCGAGGTTGGAGACTTCAATGGCAGCAGTGGACATAGTATTTTAGCCCTGTGTTTGGA
>JAQBGS010000226.1:0-3264 GCA_032128535.1 Nitrospirota bacterium | reverse complement strand
GTCCACGCGACGAGCCCATTGAGCTTGGCCCAGCCAGATGAAAAAATGCGAGTCGGGATCATCTTTCCCCACTCGATTATTGGTGGCATTGAGCACATCCAAGCCTACGCTGAATCGTGAATATAAGGCCAACACTTGCATGGGTTCGCGATGGACCCATTCCTGTGCAAAGCGAAGGGCCGACACCACGGCTTTTCCATTATTGGTGGTTCCCGGGATAAAGGAGAATCCGGTCCCGCCAAGCGTGCTCTCGGTCTCCAGGTGTTCCCCGATGAGTGAGAGGGTGATTTCATCTGTGAGGCTACGATAGACAGGCTGTCGAAGGGTCAATGTGTAAATTTCTGCTGTGGTTTTAATGTCCAAGTCATCAAAAGGGGACGTGACGACCCTGAAATCATTCCGGCGATACCGGAATCCCAGCGTCGTATCCTGTGGAGTGAAGGGGACCACGTAGGTCGTATCCAAGAGAGGTTTTAACCCCTCGGATTGGCCATAGGTAAAGGCAAAATGGTCTCCAATTCCTAAAGGATTGTCTACGGCGATCGTGCCCAGTCCTCGTTCAGCGCCGATGGTTGGTGATTGGTAATTATTAAATTCCGCCCATGCTTTAAAAGGCGAGGCTTCTTCAACTCGCACATCCAACGTCGCTTCTCCTGGCTTGAGGCCGGGTTTCAATTCGGAATTTAACCGTTGAATGCGAGTGTCTTGCAAGAGGAGTTGTAACCGTTCTTTGAGAGGTCGAATATTGAGCGGAGGGCCAGCGCTTTGTTCAATTCGTTGCCGGAAATAGAAAGGAAGGAAGTACGTTGTGCCTTCAATATGAATATCGGTCAGTTTGCCTTCGATGATGCGATACGTGAGTTGGCTATCTTTGATCGATTGATCAGGAATGATGGCTCCTGAATTCACGTAGCCTTTGTTGATATAGGCCTGTGTTAACGCTCGGCGTAATTGCTCGAGATCTTCTGTGGAGAGCTCTCTGTTTTCATACGGGGCAGTGATCTTGCTGAGTTCTTCCTGTGACAACACGGTACTGCCTTCGACGCGAATGGACTTGACCATCACTCTCACCCCAGGAGCACGTTTCGGTTGTAATTCGGGAAGGGTTTCAACCGGAGGTAGGATGAAGTTGGGAAGCGAAGGCGGGGCTGGCTCTGGCTGAGTTACTTCAGGAGGTTTGCCGGAACGTCCGGTTGGATCAATAACTGAAGGAAACTGCGCAAGGAGGGATGGCGTGAGCCCTAAGCCTACGGAAAGATTCAACAATGTCAGAAGAACGATTCGGACGGCGAATCTGGAATGTTCGATCATGACGGAATGTTTTGCCACTGTTTTTTGGTGAAGATCGCTTGGCATCAACCGAGACCTTGCTACAGTTTATACAAGAAACACTATAATAAAAAATTCATAAAGAGAGGCTATTCATAGCAGGACTACACAAGAATTTCTAGTGGGGATTGAGGTTTCACGAAGAGTGGTGGCATGGAAAGGCGAGACTCGTTGCTATTGGGTCTCACCTAACCATGCACCCCTATTACGAGGGTCTGGCTGATGATTTTGAGCAATTTTTAATGATTGCTGATGAGACGCTCTTGGCCTAATGGCTTTCTTTCACGAGGTTTTTATTCCATTCCGGCACTTCAATGGTCAGATCTTGTTCGCCATTAGGGACGCATTGGCAGGCAAGTCTCGATTTCAAGCTCAGGCCAGGGGCCTCATCTAGCTGATCATTTTCGTCATCGGTTGGCTCATTGCAGGTTTCGAGGCCTTCTTTGACGATGATATGGCAGGTCGAGCAGGCGCACACTCCTCCGCACGCATGTTCCACATCAATGCCATTTCCCAAGGCGATGTCCAGGAGGCTTCCAGGTAGCCCATTATCACCTAAGGGCAGCTTGGTCGGATCGACATGTATTTCAATAGGTGCCCCGGAAGTGATGAAGGTCACTTTAAATGGTTTTTGTGCGATTGTGGTCTCACTTTTCTCAATATACGGGTTACTGCCTCCCATTATTTTCTCCTTTTAAAACAACATGTTGCAATGAATTACCCTCAAATGATTTGAGTTTAGCTTTATTCTTTTAACTAGTAATCCGACTAAATGAATCTCCGACCATTTTAGTCTTGACTGGGTAGAGAGGTCAATGATACATTAATTCCGATCATATGGGTCGGCATTAAAGATCATCAAGAAAGGCCAGAAGTTTGAGTTTGGTCCTCACAATTCACGGAATGCCATCTCTGTTATGTTGAAAATTTCGAAAAAAGCTGATTATGCCTTGATGGCTCTCCAGTATATGGCGAGGGTGCAATATGGAGAGATCAATGCGGCTAGCACCTATCGAGTGGTGAATACCAAGGAGATTGCTGAGGAGCATCATATTCCCCTAGAGCTCTTAGCAAAAGTGCTTCAGACCTTGGCCAAACACGAGATGATTGAAAGTCAAAATGGTCCCAAGGGAGGGTACGTGCTGGCTCGTGAGCCACGAGACATTTCCATTGCACAAGTCTTGGAGGCGATCGAAGGGCCGTTAGGTATTGCCGATTGTTATCATGAAAAAGATGACCATGCGTCCTGTGAGCAGATGGAGCATTGCAATATCCGCACGCCGCTCCTCAAAGTTCAAGATAGTATTATGCATTTGCTCAGTAGTATGTCGATTGAAGATATGATGGAAGAACCGCCCTTAATTATTGTGGAATCTCGGAAAAAAGAAGGAGTTCAATTATGAAGTTGCCCATATATTTGGATAATCATTCGACGACCCCCTGCGATCCGCGGGTTGTCGATGCGATGCTTCCCTACTTCACGGAAAAATTCGGCAACTCGGCGAGCCGTAACCATAGTTTTGGGTGGGAAGTTGGAGAAGCCGTTGAGCATGCCAGAAAACAAATTGCCCATTTGATTGGGGCTGACCCCAAGGAAATTATTTTCACCAGTGGGGCGACGGAATCGGATAATTTGGCTCTTCAGGGCATCGTGGCGATGTACCGGGAGAAGGGTGATCATATTATTACGAGCGCCACTGAACATCGTGCGGTAATAGATACCGCAAAATATCTTGAAAAGAAGGGCGTCACCGTGACGTTTCTTCCCGTGGATAAGGCTGGCATGGTCAGTCCTGACGACGTGCGCAATGCGATTACCGACAAAACAATTTTAATCTCGGTGATGTTAGCAAATAATGAAATTGGAACCATTAATCCTATTGCGGAAATTGGGAAAGTGGCCAAAGAAAAGGGCATCATCTTCCATTGTGACGC
>JAQBGS010000225.1:0-2896 GCA_032128535.1 Nitrospirota bacterium | reverse complement strand
GGGAGGAACCCTGTTTCAACATATTCATCCTAATAAACATAAGCCTCACGTAGATCATGAAGGGAAAAAAACAGGCTCACACGCCGTAAAAATTCTCCCCCATACGCGCCTGGGTGCTCTCCTGGGAGAAGGGCGAAAAATTGTGGCAACCGAACACCATCAAGGCATTCGCTCCCTTGCCCCCCACTTTATTCCTTCAGCCATCGCCAGTGATGGGATGGTAGAGGCTATAGAACACCCATCAAAACACCAAATCTTTACCGTTCAATGGCACCCCGAACGGCAGCCTCGGAGCCAATTAAGTCGTCGTCTGTTCAAGGCCTTTGTTCGCTCCTGCAGCGAATACCAAGTACGAAAAAAGGCTTAAGCTACCGTAGAGCCTTTCCGGCTCAGGTTGTTTCTTACAGACGTTATTTGATTTCTCGCCAACCGTGTCATCTCGGTTCCTCTCCATTGGCCAGAACAGCCCATTGAAAAGGGTCGGCCAAATCTCGCCATCAAATCTCTGTGGACCTCTCATGCTCATAAAGTTTTGACTCTGCGAAAATTTCCCGTATTATCAGACTACGTGCACCGTCAAAATCGTGCCATAATGCTATTTCCTTCAAATTCAGCCCATAAGGAATCTTGATGGACGACCTCATTACTACATCCAATGAACAAATTTTCATCTACGTCCTCAGTACCGCCATTCTTGTCCTCCTGGTCGTCGTCATTCGAATGGGCATTCATCATAGCCTGCTTCAAGGCAGTGACCTCTCGGTCGAAAGCCGCAAACGGTGGGCACTCACCATCCGCAATATATTGCTCGTCTTATTTATCCTCGGGATTGGGGTCATTTGGGCTCCAAAACTCCAGACCATTGCCGTGCCCTTACTGGCCATCGCCTTGGCAGTGGTTCTTGCCACTAAGGAAATCATAACCTGCATTTGCGGATCCATCCTACGAATGGTGACAAAAACCTATAGCTTAGGCGATCGCATAGAAATCGGTGGCATTCGAGGAAATGTGGTTGACCATAATGCGCTAACCACCACGCTTCTGGAAATTGGACCAGGCCAGACCTCTCATCAATACACAGGCCGAGCCATGGTCATCCCTAATAGCTTTCTTTTTACCCACCCCCTTACCAACGAAACCTATACCAAGAAATTCCGGCTTCACATTATCACCATCCCCCTCAGTACCGACGATGACTGGAAAACGGCTGAACAATTATTGCTAACAGCTGGGCAAGAAGAATCGGCCCCGTTTATTCAAGAAGCCGGAGCCTATTTTAAAAGCCTGGAGGGAAAACTCTGGTTGGATGCCCCTTCTGTCGAACCTCGCGTTACCATTCAACTCCCGGAACCCGGTCGGATTCATCTCTTGCTCCGCGTGCCCTGCCCGACTCAGTACCCATCCAGAATAGAACAAGCCATCTTGCAAAAGTTCCTTGCGGAATTTCAATTTGCTCCACGCTTCGTCTTACCCGATAGCACATTGGCTCATACATCAGACTCCACTGTATCTCGATAATCCCATACAGGCGTTCAACGCAGAGAGCCCTTCGAACTGGAAGACATTAGAAATTCGCCTTTTCGGCCAGACTATGATAGACAGCATTGATTCGTTCTGTTGAATCAGCAGCCCTGCTGGCTCGTTTGACATTCAACCTGTTAACAACAATGTCGCACACCTGCTTGCTCCTCAACGAGGGGCTTGACGGTTGCGCCCAACCATTCTGAGGAGTTTCTTGATCTATGGCCAGTGATGTACTCGACAATGATCCGCTCTGGTACAAGGATGCCATTATTTACGAGCTTCATGTGCGCGCATTTTGCGATAGTAACGCAGACGGCATTGGGGATTTTAAGGGCCTCACCCAAAAACTCGATTATTTGCAGGATTTAGGCATTACCGCGATCTGGCTGCTGCCGTTTTGCTCGTCTCCCCTGCGGGATGACGGGTACGATATTTCGGATTACACCAACATTCATCCCAACTATGGCACTCGACGCGACTTTCAAGCGTTCGTGCGTGAAGCACATCGTCGTGGGTTGCGGGTCATTACCGAATTAGTGGTCAATCATACCTCTGACCAACATCCCTGGTTTCAACGGGCACGGAAAGCCTCGGCTGGGAGCAAATGGCGGGATTGGTATGTGTGGAGCGACACGCCAGAAAAATATGGCGACACGCGCATCATTTTCAAAGATACCGAAACATCCAACTGGTCATGGGACCCCGTCGCCAAAGCCTATTTTTGGCACCGGTTTTTCTCGCATCAGCCTGATCTCAACTTCGAGAATCCCGACGTCCAAAAAGCTCTGTTTTCCGTCCTCGATTTTTGGTTAGAAATCGGGGTCGACGGCCTCCGGCTGGATGCCGTGCCCTATCTCTACGAACGCGAAGGCACGAATTGCGAAAATCTTCCCGAAACCCATGCCTTCTTAAAAACCCTTCGCAAGCATGTAGACGCGAATTTCGACAATCGAATGTTTCTCGCAGAAGCCAACCAATGGCCAGAAGATGCCGCCTCCTATTTTGGAGACGGTGACGAATGTCATATGAATTTCCACTTCCCGCTGATGCCACGCATGTTTATGGCCATGCAGATGGAAGATCGTTTTCCCATTATCGACATCCTCAACCAGACTCCGAACATTCCCGACACCTGCCAATGGGGCCTATTCCTACGAAACCACGACGAACTCACGTTAGAGATGGTCACCGATGAGGAACGCGATTACATGTACCGCGTGTTTGCCCATGACCGCCAGGCCCGCATTAACTTAGGCATTCGGCGCCGCCTCGCCCCACTGTTGGGCAACGACCGCAAGAAAATCGAACTCATCTACAGCCTGCTCTTTTCCATGCCTGGCACGCCCGTGATTTATTACGGGGAAGAAATCGG
>JAQBGS010000224.1:0-2948 GCA_032128535.1 Nitrospirota bacterium | reverse complement strand
CCTTCTTCATGAAATGCAGCAAGCGATTGATGTGCCGTTGTATTTTGTGTTGGGAAACCACGATTTTTACCATGGGTCCATTGAAACAGTCCGGCGTGACATTCAAGCCTGGTGTCTGACTCAATCGGGACTCACCTATCTCTCTACCTCAGGACTCATTGAACTCACAGCTCAGACGGTCTTGATTGGGCATGATGGGTGGGGTGATGGACGGTTGGGAAATTACCAGCAGTCTCCCGTCCGACTCAGTGATCAAGAAGTCATACGAGATTTTCAGGGCCTGGATCGCGATGCGGTTCTGGCCAAGCTTCAGGCGTTTGGAGATGCGTCTGCCGCCTATCTCCGCGAAGTGTTAACTAAGGCCATGGACTCGTATCAACAGGTCATGTGCCTCACTCATGTGCCACCCTTTAAAGAAGCATGCTGGTATGAGGGAAGGATGGGCAATGATGATTGGTTGCCATATTTCACTTGTCAAGCGATAGGGGATGTGTTGTTGGAGATGGCACAAGTCCGGCCGGATTGCCACCTGACAGTTCTTTGCGGTCACACGCATCATGCTGGGACAATCAACATGTTACCCAATCTTTGCGTGAAAACCGGTTCAGCTGAGTACGGCCAGCCTCATGTGGAAGAAATACTTACTATCGAATAGGGCTGGCTCTAAACGAAGCGAGTGTGTCTGTGTAAGGGAATCCTGGAAACCTTTACACGAACCGTTGGCGGTCTTCTTCAGTTGGAACCCGGCAAGAGTCTGATTTTCCCATCCATTGATATCGATGGCGTGCAACAAAGTCATAGAATGGATCTCGAATCTGGCGAGGGATAATCATGAGAACACCAAGTAGGGACCAAGGAATTCCCAAGTGTTGAAGAATCTTGATGGCGGCAGTGGATTTCGTAAACAGTTTTCCCTGTTCGATTAACAGGAAGGTTTCGTAGTCGTTGGTTGAGAGTTGAAACTGTCGCAGGATTTCTTGGGCCGGTGGAGATTGGAGGGTGCCGAATTTGAAGAGGCCATGAGGGTCTCGGTCTAATACAAAGTTTACAAAGGCATTGCAAAAATTGCAGACCCCATCAAACACGATGACTCTGGCATATTTTTCCCACTCGTGTGGGATGATTGGTAAACCTTGTTTCATGTAGTGTGTTCTTTTCCCCTGTCGAACTTTGACGTGTGTTGATCAATCTGCAATGAATGATTCACTTCATTATAGTACCTGAGAGAGCTATACCTTTTCAGGGATAGGGGCTAACTGGCTATGGATGGCCGACGCCCGAAAATTTGTGAGCCCCGAGCTTTGAGCCATGCGTGTATGGGCACAAGGTCGAAGAAAATCAGGTAGGCAAACGGGATTAAGAGAAAATTGACGTCCATCAAAACAAATGTGGCTATATGAAAACTGGTGACTCCCATTATAAACGCGAGTCGGAACTTGACGGATTTTATAAAGAGAACCAGGGGAAAGCCTAGCTCGAATGCTAGGACGAGAATACCGAAGAGTTGAATGAGTTCTGGCTGTTGGGCCAGTTCAAAGCTGAGCCCATTGGTGAGGACTTCTCCTTGCTCGTTGAAACCTCCCCGGACTGATCGGTGAATTAAGACTTCCTGGATTCTGCCTTCTCCAGCAAACCAAACCCAGCCCGAGATTCGTACTTTGGCAATGACACTCCAGAAATAAAACAACGCCACATACAGCTGCATCATTTTAATGGGCCAGCTGGCCTCCCATTCCTGAACTCCTTCGTGAATATGACGTTGTGTGGCATCACGAGAATGGACTTCCCCACACTTGGAAAGCAAAAAGAGGAAAAGAATCTGCATGGGAATGATATACCGATGGTGCACGTCTCCCGAAAAGCTATCTCGTACGCCTTTCAAGTAAAAAATGCAGAGAATGATGACGACAATCGATGTCCGGGTGTTTTTCCCTACAATCATCGATACGGTTGCACCCATCAGAATGGCATACATGACAAATGAAAGCGTCGGTATATGATATTGAATCCCTAATAACTTGAAGTACCAAATGGGCTCAACAAAGTAATACATGGCCCCTATCGGGTTAAGAGTCAGGACGGTGGCAAATTGATACGTGTGGAAGAACAGCAGGCCAATCCCGATGTACATGCGTAACAGGCCAAGACTTTCTCCCGAAAATCCGGTGAAGAAAAATTGATTCCAGGCTCGACTTGCCGGTTTACAGAAGGCCATGGTTCCACCTCTCGATCCATTGATCTTTCCAGTCGATCAAGGCCCGGTTTGTTTGAATCTCGACCTTGCTGGTATCCCCTTTTAATAAATCGGCTTTTCTGTACACCCGTATTTGATGGGAGGACTCAATGCGGGTGATAAATTTGGGGTCGGCAGGTTCAAGCTGAAACGTTTTGTTGAGGGCCCAAAACATTCGCCACTCCCAGTCAACAGAGAAGTTTCGCTCATTGTCGTCCAATCCACGAATCCACCGGTTAACCGACCCTAGGGACGTATTCCCTTGTTTATGTTTTGGTGGATCATGTCCAAATATTATGGCGCTGTACACCCGTCGAAAATTAGGCTTGGGAATATTCAGGTCTTTATACGACACGTAACTGATTGATCCGTCGCGGTGGGTGACACGAAGCCCTTTCTTAATGGCCGCTTTGTCCCTGATACTTGTCGAAATGGTTTCGCTGGGTTCGTACACGCTATACATGGGGACCCAGGTTATCGGGAAGCGATCAATGCGAAAAATAACCGCAGCCCAAACGACGATCAAATACAGGACAAGAATGATATTGACTGTTCGTCGACTCAAGGGAGACTTTTCCTTTTTAGGCAAAGTGAAAAGATAGAAGGCTGTTTTCCTTCCCCAGAAAGAGAGGGAATGTTTGTAGGCTATTATCCTGCAAAAAGTAGCACATCACAAGAATGAAAAAAAGATGGTTTCTCTTTTGGATTTCGGTAT
>JAQBGS010000223.1:0-2753 GCA_032128535.1 Nitrospirota bacterium | reverse complement strand
TCCCTCAACTTTGCTTCGGACCAACGGCATGCGAGTGCTGCCACCAACCAGGACCACTTCATCAATTTGGTCGGCACGTAACTCAGCGTCTTTCATCGCAGATCGGCAGGGCGCGAGCGTCCGTTCTACGAGCTCCATGACCAAGGATTCCATCGCGTCACGAGTTAACGTCTTTTCATACTTCCCATTGGGAAGCTCCACCACCACCGTTGTTTCCATTTCATCCGACAAGCGAACTTTGGCTCCTTCGGCGGCCAACCGCACCGCTTGCATCAGGTCAGGATGGTCATGGACCTGAACCTCATGCTTTTCGGCAATCTCTTGCACCAACACATCGAGCAGGCGTTGATCAAAATCATCTCCACCTAAATGCGTATCCCCATTGGTGGCGAGCACCTCAAAGATGCCATCCTTCAATTTCAGAATGGAGATGTCAAAGGTCCCACCGCCAAGATCATAGATCGCAATGATCCCTTGCGTTTTTTTCTGAAGCCCATAGGCCAGGGCCGCTGCAGTGGGCTCATTAATGATACGCAACACTTCTAATCCCGCAATCATCCCGGCATCTTTGGTCGCTTGTCGTTGACTGTCATTGAAATAGGCCGGAACGGTGATGACTGCTTTGGAAATATCTTCTTTGAGAAATTCTTCCGCTCTCCGTTTTAATTCTTTTAAAATCATGGCGGAGACCTGGGGAGGCGAATAGGTCTTGTCACCAATTTCTATGCGGATCACCCCATTTTTTTCATGGAGCGAATAGGGAAAATATTTCAGCTCATCGTGGACATCCGCCAACCCTTTTCCCATAAATCGTTTGACAGAATAGATGGTCCGGGAAGGGTCACGGGTCAAATGGGCTTTCGCCGGATCGCCCACAAGCAATCCGTTATCCGTCATGCCCACAATAGAAGGCACCTTCGTCACGCCATCCGGACCAGGAATGACTCTCGGCCTTCCCTTATCCATATAGGCAATCAATGAGTTGGTCGTACCTAAATCAATACCGACTATTCGACTCACAATAAATCCTTTTCGTATTCACACTGACGCGCTAACCCGTTGTTTCCAGTAACTCATTCACCATATGGCAGATGTACGTGCGATTGGACAGAATTTCTTGCATGCTCCGCAACACGGCATTTTTCTGGTCACGGGCTTCACTCGGATCGGAACTCGCGGTTTGCAATTGATCCCATTCCTGATACTTCTCTCGTAACGCCGTTTCCATTTCGGCTTGACGATCTTCGAGATGCTCACGCTCGCGCTGGAGTTTTTGACACAATTCAGTTCGTTCGGTTGAGTCTTCCTCAGACGAAAGTCCACGGAATGACTCCAGATCTTCTTGTAACTCCAGAATTTCTTCGAAAAGATCCGCAGGAGGGTTCGAACGAATGTCTTTGACGGCCCCAGCTTCCAAGCGAATCAAGTATTCCACTCGTTGGATGGGATCTTTTAGCGTCCGATAGGCCGAATTAAGAAAGGCCGAATTCCCTAAACTGATGGTCTTTTCCGATTCATCTTTCGTGGAATAAAAATCCGGATGAAACGTCCGGCTCAACTCATAATAGGTCCGCTCTAACTCTTGCTCATCTATCCGGAGCAACCGAGGCAACTTAAAGCAGGCGAAATAATCCAGGCCCTTGGAAAGAGGCTGGACTTTGACACACTGACCACACAGGTATTCACCGGTCACTTCCGATTGGCAGTGCCAACACATGCTGCGTGCCATCGGCAACTCGCGTGAGCCAGCAACGGTCTCATGATGATGGTGTTGGTGAGTGGTCATAGAGCGATTGGTCCTCTGACAGCTCGGGCATGGCTAACTGCACCATGCCCGATCAACTGCTTACATGTCTGAAAAATCGTGAGTTAGGCTGAGAACGACTCCCCACATCCACAGGTTTTGGACGCATTGGGATTGATAAACTTAAAGGCGCCGCTCACCATATCCTTCTGATAATCCAAGGTCATCCCTTGGAGATAAATGGCGCTTTTCACATCGACAATCACCTTCACACCATTCACCTCAGTCACTGTATCGAACTCTCCAATTTTCTCATCAAAGTTGACCGTATAGCTTAAACCTGAACAGCCGCCGCCTTTGACGCCTAATCGCAACCCACCCTCGGTGATGCCCTGAAGATCCAACAACCGCTGGACCTCCTTCAAAGCGGCATCGGTCATTGTGACGATCGCTGTGTTATCGGCTTCTTGTGTTTCCATTGCAGACTCTCCTATCGAAACGCTATTCATGTCTTACGACGATGCAGCGGCTTCTTCTACTTTTGAATTTTTCTCAGCGGCTTTTTTCTGGTAATCCCCTAATGCGGCTTTTATGGCATCTTCTGCTAACACCGAACAGTGAATTTTCACCGGAGGAAGATTTAATTCTTCCACGATATCGGTGTTCTTGATTTTTTGTGCTTCTGCGACCGATTTCCCCTTTAACCATTCCGTGGCCAAACTCGAACTGGCAATCGCCGAACCACAACCGAACGTTTTAAACTTTGCATCCACAATCGTATCGTTTTCGACTTTGATCTGGAGTTTCATCACATCACCGCATTCCGGCGCGCCCACGATGCCGGTCCCGACTCCATCATCATCTTTTTTAAACGATCCCACGTTACGGGGATTGTTGTAATGATCAATCACTTTTTCACTATAGGCCATGGCTCATTCCTCCCTCTGATTTATAAACTGATTAGTACATTCTCTCATTCCGAATGGTCAAAATACTCATCCAGCTTAGT
>JAQBGS010000222.1:0-2608 GCA_032128535.1 Nitrospirota bacterium | reverse complement strand
GGTGTTCCGGTTTTTCTGGGTCTAACCCTAGGGCAATTTCAAATTCTTGCAGCGCCTCAGCAATCTGGTTTTTTTTAAGCCATTCGCGCCCTTGAGCAAAATGTTGTTCTGCCGCACGGGTTTTGGCATGACGAAATTTCTTCTCTAGTTCTTTGTCGAAGGGTTCTTTTTTGACAGCGGCTCGATACGCCGCCACCGCGCCATCCCAATCACCCTTTTTCTCTAGTTCTTCTCCGAGCTGTAACTCCTGCAGGGTGCAAGCGACAAGGAGAGCGAGGAAAAGAAGAATTCCGTAACGATAAAATATGCGCATAATGATGCAGTGAGTTCCTTCTTTTGGTCGCTAGGCGGGGGAAGTCGGAGAACGCAGAATCCCTCTTAGCCTAGCACATTTTATAAATTTGGGCTAGAGATCGACCCTAGCTACTGTCATCTATCGGATCCTGGTCATCCAATATTAAATATGCCAGTCCCCCGGCAAAGAATAAGAGACAGCGTGATGTTGTCCTGTTCTTTTGGTTAAACATGTTTTAGCATCCTATCTTGATCGCTAAGAATTTTACTCGGGTGGTGCGTCGGGAGGAACGGTTTTTGAAGGCCCTGGTGTGGAGGATTCTGGTGTTGGTGCAGCAGTGGCAGATGGAGTGCAGTTTTGTTGAAGAAGTGGATTGAGAGGATTGGGTTGGCAGTTGGTGCCTGCCCCAGTCGATTCAAACCGAACGGCCTGGTACGTTTTGACATTTTTGAAGTTAACCTGATCATAGGGGACATCCGTACTGGTACTACGAACGCCATGGAGTTCTTCCCCGACCTTTATTAAATCGAAATCCTTTCCGGTAATGGGATCCGTGTAGACAGCCTGAAGGTAGCGTTTGGGATTTTTCTTGGTGAGTTCCTCGAGTGTTCGAGGCCAGCGGTTGGGCCTCGTCGCTTTTTGGACTTCATAATCGGCGACATAGCGTTCAATTGATTCCTTAATCCGTGTTCCACGAAAGAGGAGTTCCGCTTCTCGATCCCGCTTCAGGATCACCGACCATTGCTGAGTGACGCCCATGAGTGAAATGCTCATGACGACCACGAGCATCATAACAAAGAGGTAGGTGACGCCAGCTTGGCTGGCTAGAGATGCCTGCAACGCTTTTCGGATCGATAGCGGAGAAATTCTCATGCCTGTGCCCAGTGAAGGCGAAAGATCAAGGTGTTTGCCGAACATTTTCTCATACCTAGTGTAAAGATAGGTTTCGATCCCTTCTAGTATATCGTCTATCTATATGGTTAGCTTAATGCGCTCTTCCTGGATAGGCCCAACACGTCCTGAAATCAATGAGTCATTGTGTGACGTAATCATGAAGAACGTTGCCGTCGGAAGGGAGATTGGTTCGTGATGAAAACCCATGTGGCGACAAAAAACGTGGCTCCGAGGGTATCCGCCAGCACATCCCACGTGTCGGCTTGTCGATGAGGAACAAACCATTGGTGGATTTCATCCGATATTCCAAAGGCTACCGCGCAGATGATAGCCAAGCTGATACTTCCGATTGTTGGGCGTATTTGGTGAAAGGCCCGGAACAGCAGAATGCCGAGTATGCCATATTCTATGGCATGTACCAGTTTATCATTGAGCTCAAATACAAAGGAGGGAAGATCCCGGCTCGGATAGGATTGAGATGAGAGGTAGACAATGATGCTGCAATAGAGGAAGACGGGAAGCCAATATCGAATGAAATGCCACATTTTGGATGATGGGGAAAAGGATTGTTGAGCCATGGAGGTATTTTCGGAGCGCCAGGGCGGAAATTGAAGTCCACGTGCCTATAGCGGCTTGAGGATATACATCAACTTTTGAACAGATACGACGGGCAAAATCATTCCATCGTGGTGACCGTCATGAGAAAATCCGTATATGAGTGATTCATCGGCAATGAGTGTTCCTATACATACGACCACAATTTCAATGTGTTCATGAGCTTTTTGTCGTCTCAGAAGGTGCGTACGTAAGTCGGGTGTTGGAATAGCGACAAGGTAATCAGGGAGGTTGACCGGCTTAAATCGAATGATCCCCCAAGAGGTTTTCGTGAGTTCCGGACCTAAGGCAATGGAAAACCCTTGATATTGGGTTAAATATTGGCGGAGGATTCCTGCCCACAGAAAGGCCACTGGGCGTTGAAGTACAGCGTGTTTGTCAGCCCGGGCTGTATCCCGTTGCCGATTAAACTGGAAGAGGCGTTCACTTTGCTCCGTCATATCAATATGACGAAGTTGCATCCAATCAGGTGGGGTGCCTTCCAATTTTTGAAAGAATTGTTCAATTTCTTGTGGAAAAATAAGAGGTTGGATTGCCTCAGGAATAAGGCGGTGAATTGATTCTCCACCGAGTTCAAGAAGTGGTTGAATACCCTCGCTGGAGCCCGTTTGGCTGTAGGCCGTTGAGAACCCTTGAAAAGACCACCCGCCCAACAACACGAGGAGAAGGCCAATTGGATGGAATTTACGTGTTGTCATGATCAAGGACACGTTGAAGAAATGATGAATGCCTCAGGAGTGAATTGGGAGATGCGGACAATTTCCTTCGCCATGAACGAACTAAAAGAGTTACACCGGTGCGGAC
>JAQBGS010000221.1:0-3099 GCA_032128535.1 Nitrospirota bacterium | reverse complement strand
ACGCGATCTATCGTCATCCCGGCTATTGGGCACCCTTCCTGCTCATTAACAACTGGCTCTAGCCCAAACCCTTAGGGCAGGGCACCCCGAAACCAAAGCCCCCTCCTGCCCCCTGCTCAATCTGAGCCTTTCTCCCCGCTCCTGAAGCATCGCCCTTCCACCCTCACATCAGCATGTCGAACTGGCCCTCACCGTAGACACCATGACAACATCGTACACACTCATGGGAATCCATCCCCAGGAGATGCCCGGCAACCTCCCTAAAAAAACTCTACATAAGATGTTGAAATTAATAGATTTTTAAATATTTAAAAATTTCTGTTCGGCGGGCACCAAGCTTGCTCTATCTACCAAAGAGAACACACCCACAAACGTAGGTAGAGCTTGGGGGTTACGCCATGCAACTTTTTGACATTTATCAATACATCTTTCTCGGGCTGGCCTTTTCGTGCCTCATCGGTCTCGGCATCGCCTGGTATGTGTTTCTCGGGAACCGAGATAAATAGCGAGGCCCACCATCAAAAAGTTGTCACAGCAGTCTTCCCCACCTTCCGGACCCATCGGCACCCACGCCCCTACTCCATGGAATTGATCTTCACGCAACCTAATGTTATGACATGGTCATAATAATTAGGGGGTGCCATGAAAAGCTCGGTAACAAAAATAGGCAACTCGAAAGGTATCATTATTCCTGCACATCTCTTGAAACAATGCGGGTTTACCAAGGAAGTATTTCTGGAAATCAAGAATGATACTCTGGTCATTTCCAAAGCAAAAAACCCAGGGAAGGGTGGGCTGAAGCTTTTATTGAAGCTGGCGCCGGCAAAGAAGAGCTGCCCATCAATGATGTGAGCAATGATTTTGATCAGGACGAATGGTCATGGTGAGCCAGTTCAAGATCTATCTGGTTTCTTTAGATCCCACACAAGGCTCAGAAATTAAAAAGACAAGACCGGCCTTGGTGATTTCGCCCAATGAAATGAATCAGACGTTAAGAACGGTTCTTGTTGCGCCGATGACCACGACCCTAAGTAACTTTCCAACAAGAGTGGAAACGACCTTTCAGGGCAAGGAAGGTGCTATTGCCTTAGATCAGATGAGGGCCGTTGATCGATCACGTTTGGTGAAAAAGCTTGGGGCTATTCGCCATGCGACAGCAGACAAGACTCTGGCTGTCCTACAGGAAATATTTTCCTAATTCAGCGCAAGAAGCGAGGACAGAGAACAAGATCGCGTGAATCCTCACAGGGTTATTCTCTCCTCGTCCCTGCTGGCCATTGAGCAGAGATCTCTTGGAATGATGTCATCCCCGCAGCCTGTGGCGGGGATCCATCCCCTCTTAAATTTTCCTGCTTCATGAATGCTACAGGCCTTTGCTACAACAAAGGCAAAAATTGCTTCCCAATTACCAACGTTGAAAATGACCGCACGCCCGCTCTCCCTGTGTGCGTTCCTCATCACTCGCCCTTGCGGCTCCCCGTCAACGTCATCTCCGACCATGTCAATTGAGCCCGAACCCTTCCGCGTTTCCCCTAGCGGGCAGACTGGGCGAAGCCTATGCCTTCCAATCTTGCCACTCTTAGATAGAGTCAATATAATAGTTAGATATAGAACTATTGGAGGATTTTACATGGCCAACGTTGATCAGTACATTTCCGTCACGCAAGCCAAGGCACAACTCCTTGATCTTGTACGTCAGTTGCCCAAGCACCAAGAAACCGTGGCCATTACACGTGATGGGGTCCCCACTGCCGTTCTTCTCAGCATGGAACACTTTGAGGGATTAATGGAAACGCTGGAAATCTTAAGTGATCAGAAGACAATGAGAAGACTTCGGCGCTCCCTGAAGGAAGCTCAAACGCATCAATGGGTGACTGAGACGGCGATCTTCGATCATGAACAATCATGAAGCCGTACCGTGCCCGCTACACACCGGAAGCTGCCCGGTATATTCGGACGCTCCACCCCCAAGTCAAACAAGATGTTCGAGAGGCTGTCAGAACTCTGCTAGAAACGCCTTTACAGGGCCATGCTCTCCACCATGAACTTTCTGGCTATCGATCCTACCGAGTGCGTACCTATCGAATCATTTATCAGTTGACTGAAAAAGACCGGACCGTAGATGTGATCTTTGTGGGCCCACGTCGGAATGTCTATGAAGAACTATTAGCCTTGGTTCGCAGTCCCTCAGTAAAAAATTAATGTGGCCGTTCCGTGATAGGGAAATGGATTCCCGATGAAAGTAAGGAGAAAAAGGGGCAAGTAGGTGAAACAGGTTCGGGTCTTAATTAGTCAACAAACGATTGGGGCCTTTTTTTCTATCTGGCGAATGTCGAATATTGACGATATTCGACGTGTGGTTCATAATAAAAGGGAAAGGAGGGCTCCCTATGAGTAGCAGTCTTAACCTGACCTTAACTGATGAACTTCGTGCCTTTATTGATCGAAACTGCGGAGACGGAACACTCTACGCCACCCCCACAGAATTTATGCGAGATATCTTGCGCGAAAAAAAGGAACGCCTTGAAGCGGCAGAATGCCGTACTGGGATTCTTGAAGGGTATCAAGATGCCATTGCAGGCCGAACCACCACGTTTTCCGGAAATCTAAAAGCAGATATGGCCCAATTCAGAAAACGTGGCCAATAATTGTGTCGGTTACCATCCAACTCACGGATAGAGCGCATTATGATCTTCAGGAGATTGCAGATTATTCACTCCAAAGATGGGGACGGATCGTCGCCAATCGGTATCTTGAAGATATTCAAACTGCCCTCTCACTTCTTCAAGAAAACCCTGAATTGCTGCGGGATAAATCCGAGATTTCCACTTCCTTCAAATTTTATCGAGTCCGTGAACATTTCCTCGTTTGTTCCAAGCTAAAAGATGTCCTTCTGGTTCTCACCATTTCACACGGGCAGATGGATTTACCAAGTCGTATCACCAAACTCGAACCCACGTTAGTTCAAGAAGCCGCCCTTCTTCATCAAAGGCTGGTGGCCACCTCTAAAAAACGCTTCAAGTCGCACTTCAGAAAGTAAGGGCTATTCTACCCTTTTCCCAGCGAGGGGAACATATTTGAAAGTACAGGCACTCTTGC
>JAQBGS010000220.1:0-3188 GCA_032128535.1 Nitrospirota bacterium | reverse complement strand
GGTATACGATTGCGGGTCTGAAGCGGTATTGGTATCGCAAAAAACGAGCAGGAAAAGCCCTTCAGGTTCCAAAAGACCGTGTGGAAAAAGCGAAGGTGGAACTGCAAGGTATTCTGAAGATCTTGGGTCGAGCGACAGTCTAGGTATTGGGCCAATGACGATTGATGGGAAAACAACTGGTCAGAACAATGTCGGGGCGTAGCGCAGCCCGGTAGCGCACTCGCTTGGGGTGCGAGAGGTCGGCCGTTCAAATCGGCTCGCCCCGACCAAATTCTACAGTAAGGAGTAAAATGGAAGAGGCCCCTCTCTTTTTGGTGTCGTCCTTAACTCTGCAAGTCTTCTTCCTCTAATAAGTCTTCACTGTCAGGCATCCCATACGCCACAAATTTCGCATACGAGAGATAGATTTGGCTGCTGTCCCGCATAGCTGTTGCACCGGCCTTCATCCGCTGGAACTTCACTTGGGCGGGTGCCTCCTCACTTTTTTGTAAGGCTCCGACGTATTCTTCTAACAAAATTGAATAGCGTTGCATGGCCTGCTCAATTTCCATATAGGCTTGCATGATGTCTTCTTGCATGGATTGTCCTCCAAAAAATAATTTTCACCTTACAAAAGCCCATCCCCCTGGTCAACTTTCATAGGAATCACGGAAGAAATTGCCTTCGATCCCTTGAGAGCCTGATGCCGAGAGAAGGAAAGAGGAATGTCGTGATACACACGTTTGACCCGTTTTTCTGGTATTCAGTAGAATGCCGTGGCCTAAGTTGGAGAATCCCATCGTGTGTGGTGTTCAAAGAGAAAACGCTGGCACCCTAGTTGGTTCGCTTCATGAATACTCCGCCCCTCCCATGGATTTCCGTTGTCATTCCCATCAAAGATGAACGGGACAATATCCCGTTATTAGCCAGCCAACTTCGTGAATTTTTTGAAGGACGGCCAGAGAGTGCCACCGGTTCCTTTGAGCTGCTGTTTGTAGATGATGGAAGCACGGATGGGAGTGAGTCAGTGTTGGACGAATTAGTTCAACAATCGGAGACAGTTCGGGTTATTCACTTAGACAAAAATCATGGGCAAACAGCGGCCTTTGATGCAGGATTCCGCCAGGCCAAAGGGGAACTCATTGCGACGATGGATGGAGATTTGCAATATGATCCCACCGATTTTGCAAAGCTGCTCCCGTTGGTTAACCAGTTTGATTTGGTGTGTGGTCGACGCGCGGCGCGGCACGACAACATGGTGCGTCGATGGTCCTCAAGCATTGCCAATCATGTGAGGAATTGGGTCATGCATGATGGTATTGCCGATACGGGGTGTTCCTTGAAAATTTTTCGACGAGCGGTCATCGAACGAATGCCGTTGTTTAAAAACATGCATCGGTTCTTTCCTGCGCTGGCGCAAATGTATGGCTTTACGGTGGCGGAAGTCCCGGTGCAGCATTTTCCTCGGATACATGGCACGTCTAAATATGGGGTGGGTAATCGACTATTTGTCGGGCTGTATGATCTGTTTGCTGTTCGCTGGATGCAAAAGCGCTGTCTGAACTATACGATGCGGGAATCTCAGCATCCCAAATCTCATGACTGAATGGTAGCAGATGGATTTCACCTCACTCTCAACGGAAGAATTGGTATGGCTAGGGATTGGATTTTTTGGCCAAAGTCTCTTTTTCTCTCGGTGGTTACTGCAGTGGTTTGTCTCGGAGAAGAAAGCGGAAAGCCAAATTCCGGTGTCCTTTTGGTATATAAGCTTGGCGGGAAGTGTCATCGTGTTAGCGTATGCTATTCATAAAATTGACCCGGTGTTTATTGCCGGACAAAGTGTCGGAACCGTGGTCTATATTCGAAACCTCATTTTGATTCATCGCGTAAAAGGACGAGTCAAGAGTGGATAATCCTTCCAATCCATCGCTCTCGTCTTCCCCGCCCCCTTCTTCTCTTGCATCCGGGTTTTCTCAATCTTCACTCACACATGTTGTCCTGCTAGTGGTGCTGGGCATCTGGCTGTTTGGCCTCGAAGGCGGATGGCTGGGCGGGTTGGAGATGAATGGCTTGGGTCTGACCGATCGGGACGAAGGCAGTAATGCCGAAGCGGCCAGAGAAATGCTGGAAACCGGCGACTGGATTTCACCCACGCTCAATTACGAACCGCGATACGCGAAACCCGCCTTTGTGTACTGGCTCATTAGCGGCTCCTATTCCCTGTTTGGCATCAATGAATTTGCCGCGCGACTTCCTGCGGCCGTTTCGGGTCTCTGTGTACTGTTGTTGCAATATGCATTTGTCTATCGATGGCTTGGTGCGCCGCTGGCGTTGTTGTCGTCGATCATGCTGCTGTTCAATATGGAATTCCTGGCTATCAATCGTATGGTGTTGACCGACCCGGAGTTGGTCGTTTTCACGACTTTGGCTGGCTATAGTTGTTGGTACGCTCTTCAAAGTCACACGAAATCCAGTCGATGGTGGTTCGTTTGCTTTTATTTGGCCATGGGGTTCGGAATGCTGGTCAAGGGACCAGTCGGCATCATCATTCCATTAGTTGGGGTCATTCCCTATCTCACTCTCACCAGACAATGGAAATATTTTTGGCAAAAGGGATTTCCGATACTCGGCATCGGCCTGGTCCTCCTGGTGGCCGCACCCTGGTATCTGGCCATGTTCAACATTCACGGTGAGGCCTACTGGGCTGCCGCACAAGCCAATACCACCGGTCGGTTCATGAATCCCATGGAAGGCCACGGTGGGACGTTCTTTTTTTATGTACCCATCTTGCTGCTGGGGTTCTTCCCGTGGAGTGCGTTTCTGCCCTCTGTGCTCTATCACGTGTTGAAGCGATGGAAGTTCTATTGGAATGGACAGGGTTTTGCTAAGCAAGAACACAATCTAGAATTCTTCCTCAGCCTGTGGGTCGTGGGACTCTTGATCTTTTTTACCCTTTCGGCCACGCGTCTCCCGCATTATATTTATCCGCTGTTTCCAGCCTCAGCCATCTTGGTCGCGCTTTGGTGGAAACGTTTTCAAGACATGGTTTTGCCACCGGATTGGCGAACTGCTCGACGTCTCCTCCTGGGCATGGGCTATGTGTTAGGGATTGCCATCATTGTTGCCCCAGCGATCTTTCACCAATTCATCAAACAAATTGCCAAGGAATTTCCGGCTGCCGTGCATGTGGATTTTGGATGGCTCCCAAC
>JAQBGS010000219.1:0-2918 GCA_032128535.1 Nitrospirota bacterium | reverse complement strand
CTCACTCATTTGGTTCTCACAGCCGGTAAATCCTCCCACACTCATGATAAAAATCATTCCTTTTATCCACATCATTTTTTCACTCCTTTATCTAAGAGAGACGGATATTTTACTTATCCTAGCATAGTCCTTCGAGGAGTCCAGGAGATTGAACACAGTACCCGTCTATACTAGCAATCGTCTCCTCATCGCTTATTTCATGCATCTTGGACGATTGATTGACCTTCGACCAAATTTCTTTTACCCTCCCTCTACCCAATTTAAATCGACCATTGGAATTTCAAGAGAAGCTGCTCTTGGCATTTCCCGCATAGTCTTGCATCCAACCCCCTCAGGCACGAGAACACAAGGCGATCTCATCCTTTCTTTTATGTGTGAGTGCCATATATTCATTTTTTGGCCGATTGCGTAGAGCTGACCAACTATGTTTAGCACCATTTCTTATCCCTATTTGGTCACCATTAACCATTCCTTTCGGTCTGCTGACGCTCCGACCCAGCCTCCCAAATCGGCTCCGAGTCAAAAAGTTTGTGAAAAGCGTCTACAAGCGGCCATCAAGAATTTGGATGAATTACAGCGCCGGCTCTATGCCCACGATCACTACTCCCTGCTCTTGATTTTTCAAGCGATGGATGCTGCAGGAAAAGACGGCACCATCCGAGCTGTGATGCGGGGGATTAATCCCACTGGCTGCCAAGTGTTCTCCTTCAAACAACCCTCCCCGCAGGAATTGGACCATGATTTTTTATGGCGTACCACCCGCTGCCTTCCTGAACGAGGCCGCATCGGTATTTTCAACCGGAGTTATTACGAGGAAGTCTTAGTTGTACGCGTGCATCCCGAATATCTGAAGAATCAAAACCTTCCCATGCCCATCAGTCCTCACATCTGGGAAGAACGCTATGAATCCATCCGCAATCACGAACTCCACCTCGCCCACAACGGAACCATTATCTTAAAATTCTGGCTCCATGTCTCAAAAGATGAACAGCGCAAAAGACTGCTCTCACGATTAACGGAGCCAGAAAAACATTGGAAATTTTCACAACAAGACCTCGAAGAACGGGAACTCTGGACACAGTACATGGCTGCCTATGAAACCGCGGTAAATGCGACGTCGCGTTCATGGGCTCCATGGTATGTCATTCCTGCAGACGACAAGCCATTCATGCGCATGTGCGTGGCCGAGATAATTTCCCAAACGTTGGCAAGCCTTGATTTGCACTATCCCACGGTGAGCAAAGCTCAACGTCAGTCGTTTGTGACATTTCGCAAACAACTTCAAACATGAGCGGCATTCCACCACACCACGTCCGATTGACTATTTGCCTGTTGCGCCGCTTGGCGACATTTCATGAAGCGACGATCACCTCATCAAGGAATCACTCAAGATGATTGAAGATTTTTGGCAAGAATTTCTCACGGTGTGGCACATAGGCATTTTGAATACGAGCTTGGGCGATATCTTCACGGCATTCGGAATCTTTCTGGCATTCTTGTTTGCCAGAGGAATTTTATTCCGCTTTTTTTCACGTGCGTTACAAAAATTGGCGCGACGGACCCAAACGGATATGGATGATCGCATCTTGGAAGCGATGAAACGCCCGCTTGAGTTCACCTTTATGATAATCGGTCTATACATTTCGGGACAAGTTGTGGACTTGTCGCCCGCGCTCAACGCCGTTTTTGGACAAATCATCCGCTCTCTGATTGCCTTCACCCTCTTCTGGGCGATGTTTCGCATTCTCGATCCATTGTCGATCCTGCTGGATCGAACCATCACCCTCTTTGGTAGCCCGAGCATGCACGAAACCATTAAAGGGTTTTTCGTGAAAGTGGCGAAATTTGTGGTGGTCTGCTTAGGCATCGCCGCCGTGTTTCAAGAATGGGGGTTCAATGTCGCGGCCGTCCTCGGTAGCTTGGGGCTCGTCGGCATGGCTGTCGCCCTCGGCGCCCAAGATTTCATTAAAAATATGTTTGCGGGAATGACCATCTTTTTGGACCGGGTCTTTGAACAGGGCAATTGGATCAAGACACCCGACGTGGAAGGCACGGTGGAGGAAATCGGATTTCGTGCGACGAAAGTCCGTCAATTTGATAAAGCCCTGGTCACGCTTCCCAACTCCAAATTGGCCAATGAAGCCTTGATCAATTACTCCCGAATGACGAACCGGAGAATCCATTGGATGATCGGCGTGGAGTACCGCTCGACCAAAGAGCAAATCCTGAATATTATTCAGGCCCTATCACGGTATATTCACGAATGCGGAGATTTCGAAACCGATCCAGAGAAAACCAAAACATTTATTTTCCTCGATTCATTTGGCAGCTCGAGTATCGACATTAAGCTGTATTGTTTTACTAAGACCACCGTGTGGGGTGAGTGGTTGGAAGCCAAAGAACGATTGGCTTACAAAATCAAAGAAATCGTCGAGGGGCAGAACGCCAGCTTTGCCTTTCCCTCCACTTCACTGTATGTCGAAACGCTTCCCTTCGGCACACCCGAACCCTTTGCTCCTCCATCATCGGGCTCACCTCCACCTGCCCCCTCTTCACGGTAACCCACCACCCCACATGAATCGGCTGCCGATAGTTCCCCTGCGCTATCAGCTCTGGATATTGACCCCTTCCTGGTTCTGGCCTACTATGTCGCTTTAAGGCTTCTCCAGGTTGCGCCCCTGCGCAAGAACTTCCACAACCCGATACCCATCATTACTCTCAATATGAACGCCGTGGCCAAAATATTTCGCCTCGTCCTGATTAAACCCTCTCATTATGATGACGACGGCTACGTCATCCAATGGCTTCGGTCATCGATCCCTTCGAACACCCTCGCCGCTCTCTACGGACTCGTTCTGGATTGCGCCAAGCGTCGCGTGCTTGGGGACGATATTGAGTTGGTGGTTGAGGCATACGAC
>JAQBGS010000218.1:0-11848 GCA_032128535.1 Nitrospirota bacterium | reverse complement strand
TAATTCAAACGTTTGCACAATGGCACTTGGGAGACTCGCGACGATTCCGGAGAAAATAATTAACGAAATTCCATTTCCAACTCCACGCTCGGTGATTTGCTCGCCTAACCACATGAGGAACGCTGTTCCTGCTACCAGGGTAATCACGGTCATGAATCGAAACGCCCAACCTGGGTCCAACACAAAAGCCCCGTTATTCATTCCTTCAAGCCCAAGGGCAATCCCAAAACCCTGAATAAAGGCAATCACGATTGTGCCATATCGAGTGTATTGAATAATCGTTTTCCGGCCTCGTTCACCTTCCTTTGCGAGTTTCGACAGATGCGGAACAACAACGGTCAGCAACTGTAAAATAATAGAGGCGCTGATATAGGGCATGATGCCCAATGCAAAGATCGTGAGTCGCGATAATGCCCCGCCAGAAAAAATATCCAGGAACCCCATCAGGGCTCCACCACGCTCTGTCAAAAATTTAAATAACTCTTCGTTGTTGATACCAGGAGTGGGAATATGAGCCCCAACCCGGTACACAGCTAACATCGCCAAGGTAAAAAGTACCCGGCTGCGCAACTCAGGAATTTTTAAGATATTTTGAAGGCTTGTAACAAGCCGTTCAAGCACGGCCAATCACCCTGGCTTGTCCACCCGCCTCTTCAATTTTTTGTTTGGCGGAACCACTAAATTTATGGGCTTCGACCACTAGTGCACGGCTGATATCACCCTCACCAAGAATCTTAATTCGAGAATTTCGCCCTTTTAAAAGGCCTAACTCCCTAAAAACGGATGGGTTAAAATCGGCAGTATTTTCTTGAGCGGCAAGGACTTGAATATTAATCACGGTATATTCGATTCGAAATATATTAGTGAAACCTCGCTTGGGCAACCGACGAGCCAAAGGCATTTGACCACCTTCAAACCCAGCCTGATTGGGCCGGCCTGAACGAGCTAACAAGCCTTTATGCCCTTTCCCAGAAGTCTTACCATGCCCTGAACCATGACCACGGCCAAGACGCTTCTTTTTCTTTTTAGAACCAGGAGACGGATGTAAGTCGTGGAGTTTCATGAGCCTGAAACCTCAACAAGATGTCTGACTTTATTTACCAAGCCTCGAACCTGTGGGGTGTCGGGCCTAGAAACGGTTTGTCCAATTTTTCGCAAGCCCAAGCCCATCAACACAAGACGCATTTTACTCGGATGACCAATCTGGCTCCGCTTTAACGTAATGGATAACTGAGATTGGCTGGCCATAATATTTTGTCTACCTCACAAATTCCAAAACAATAAATTATTCATCTAAATCGACAGGGGCTTTCCTCATAGCTCGCACTTCCTGAGGATCACGAAGCTGCCGTAAACCCTGAATCGTAGCCCGTACTGCATTAAACGGGTTGCCTCGCCCTAAAGTCTTTGCCACAATGTTCTTTGTACCGGCCAACTCCAAAAGGGCCCGCACTGCCCCACCGGCAATGATACCGGTCCCTTGCTTAGCCGGCTTTAACATGATGTGCTCCCCACCAAAGCGCCCATGCACTTCATGAGGAATTGAATTTGACTTCAGTGGAATATGAATGAGGTTTTTCTTTGCATGCTCAACAGCTTTCGCAATAGCCGACGGAACCTCAGCCGCTTTGCCTTTGCCAATTCCCACCCAGCCCTCTCCATCACCAACCACCACCAGCGCTGAGAATGAAAATCGCTTCCCACCTTTGACAACCTTGGAGACACGGTTAATCACCACCGGCTTGTCTTTTAAATTAAGCTCTTCAACATTGACCCTCACAGGCGTGAATCCTTCCCTTCCTCGAAATTTGGGAATTGGTTCCCTTAGAATTTTAGACCGGCTGAACGCGCCGCGTCAGCCAAAGCCTTCACCCGACCGTGGTACAATCTTCCACCACGATCAAAGACCACTGACTCAACAGGAATCGCCTTTGCCCGCTCCGCAATGGTTTGCCCTACGATCTTTGCTGCACCCACGCTCCCACCACCTTTAATACGATCTTTCAATCCAGGATCACAGGTTGAGGCAGAGACAAGCGTCCTCCCAGAGGCATCATCAATTATCTGAGCATAGATATGGGCATTACTTCGAAACACACTTAACCTGGGGCGAGAGGACAGCCCGACAATACGCAGACGAACCCTTCGGCTTCGCCTACCTAACCGCTTGCGTTTTTCTTGAATATTCACGAGTGCCCCTTATTTCTTCCCAGCCTTGCCGGCCTTTTTCAGAAGTACTTCCCCAACATACTTAATTCCTTTATGCTTATACACATCAGGGATCTTCAACTCTCTAATTTGCGCAGCCACCTGCGAAACCACACGCTTATCAATTCCCTTAAGCGAAATCAGCGTTTGCTTGTCAACCGAAGCCTTGACTCCCTGCGGCAGTTTCAATAACACGGGATGAGCATATCCAACAGTAAAACTTAAATCATTGCCTTGAAGCTGCGCTCGATATCCAACCCCCATGACCTCAAGGTCTCTCTGATAGCCAACCTTTACTCCAACGATTTGATTGGAAATTTCCGCTCTCGTCAGGCCATGTATCGCCCTTAACTTTACCGTATTGTCTGCACGCGTAAAAGACACCGCTCCATTTTCTACTTGCGCTTTAATTCCCGGAGTCAAGGCCCATTCCAATTGCCCGAGAGGACCCTTCACCAATACCTGAGCCTCATTAACCTTCACTTCTACACCAGATGGAATCGGTATAGGCTTTTTTCCAATCCTCGACATGATTATCCTATTAATTGCAGCTGAACACGTTTACAAATTAAGAAGGGGACTACCACACATGACATAATACTTCACCGCCTACTTCCATCTTGCGGCATTGCTCATCAGTGAGCAGACCGCGATTAGTTGTGAGAATGGCCATCCCTAAGCCCTTCATGACCCTTGGGACCTCACCCTTCCCCGCATACACCCGGCACCCAGGCTTACTGATTCGCTTAATTCCCATAATAAATGATTGTTTTTGACGACCAGGGGCATAACGCAAGGCGACCTCCAAAGTAGGATGGGCCTCCGTACTTATCGTCCGGTAATCACGGATAAATCCTTCCTCTTTGAAAATTCGAAGGATTTCGCCCTTTACCCGCGAGGAAGGAATTTTGACCAGATCATGGCCCCGCCGGCCAGCATTTTGTATTCGCACAAATAAATCAGCGATCGGATCAGTCATCGACATGAGACAAAACCCCTTTTCGAATAGCTTTTTATATCAAAAACATTCATAGAATCAGTACTCAACGCTACCAACTAGATTTGGTGACACCAGGGATATCCCCGCGCAAACTCAGAAACCGAAAACAGATACGACACATGCGAAACCGTCTGAGAAATCCCCTGACCCGTCCACAACAAGGGCAACGGTTATATTGGCGGCATGAAAATTTCGGTTCACGCTTTGCCTTGTTTTTAAGTGCTAGCCTTGACACTGGTGCTCCTTTCCCTCTCTCTTAGGACGCGCGAAAAGGCATCCCTAAATGAGCCAATAAAGCCTTGGCCTCGTCATTCCGTTTAGCTGTCGTCACAAAAGTAATGTCCATTCCGTGAATAGATGCAATATCATCATATTTAATTTCCGGGAACGTCAATTGCTCTTTGAGACCCAATGTATAATTACCCCGACCGTCAAAAGCCTTAGGGGAGATGCCACGAAAATCCCGAATTCGAGGCAATGCTACGGACACCAATCGGTCCATAAACTCATGCATACGCGCGCCTCGTAAGGTCACCTTGACTCCAATAGGAATACCCTCCCGCAGCTTGAAACCAGCAATGGCCTTTTTCGCTCTCGTCAACACAGGCTTCTGCCCCGTAATTTGTTCCAACTCCCCAGCAGCACTCTCTAACAACTTGACATTTTGCACGGCTTCACCCATTCCGACATTTAAGACAATCCGTTCAATTCGTGGAACCTGCATAGGGTTTTTATAGCCAAACTCTTTCATCATGGCTGGCAAGACTTTTTCTTTAAACACCAGCTTTAACCGAGGAACATAATTCTTCGGTGCAACCGCCGAAAACTCAGGAGTCTTCTCTTTTGATTTACCCGCCCCTTTTGATACCGCTTTAGACTTCATTGGCTTTTATCCAATACTTCCGAAGGAGCCTTTTGATACACACGGACCTTACGTCCATCATCAAACGTCTTCATCTGCACCCGAGAGGGCTTTTGAACGGACTCGCAATAGGCCATCACATTGGAAATAGCCATCGTCCCTTCCCGCTCCAGAATCCCACCCTGCTTATTTTTAGCATTAGGTTTGGTATGCCGCTTCATCAAATTCAACTTTTCCACCGTAACCCGACGGTTTTTCGTGAAGACTTCCAATATTTTTCCGGTCTTGCCTCGCTCTTTCCCAGCGATCACCATCACCATATCGCCCTTTTTGATTCGATATTTTTCAGCCATACCCATACCCTAAATAACCTCGGGAGCTAGAGAAATAATTTTCATATATTTTTTCTTGCGTAACTCTCTGGCCACCGGACCAAAAATTCGAGTCCCAACTGGGTCCCCCTGAGCATTCACCAAAACACACGCATTTCGGTCAAATTTTATATGAGAACCATCTTCTCGCCGTGAACCTTTTTTGGTTCGAACGATAACGGCTTTCATCACATCGCCCTTCTTGACTGACGCCCGTGGAATAGCCTCGCGAACAGACACGACGATCAAATCACCTAATGACCCATATCGACGCTTAGTTCCCCCCAGCACATGAAAACAACGAACACTTTTTGCCCCAGAATTATCCGCAACATCAAGATAGGTATAAATTTGAATCATGGCTTATTTCTAAATCCTTGACTGAAACAACAAAAAAAATTCATCCATTCTTAAGTCGTGGATTCTTTTCCACAAACCTCGGCTATTCGCCAACTTTTATCCTTACTTATTGGACGAGAATAAACAATTTTCACCTGATCACCCACCTTACATTGGCTTTGCTCATCGTGGGCTTTCATTTTTGTTTTTCGCCTGAGCACTTTCCCATAAAGGGAATGCCGCTCAATCCGAACCACCTCAACGACGACGGTCTTTTGCATTTTGTTACTGACTACTTTCCCAAAAAGCGCACGTGGGATTGATCTTGTTTGTGTCATAAATGAGCAACTTTCCTACAAAAACAGCATGGATTCATCAAGCCTTCTGTCGAATAACCGTATGAACCCGTGCAATATTTCGTTTAGCCTCTCGAATTTTCATCGGATTTTCCATACGGCCCATGGCGAGCTGACTCCGAAAGTGAAACAACTCTTGCTTTAACTGCCCAATTTTTTCAAGGAGTTCAGGTTTCTCTAAATTTCTTATTTGATCTAGTTCCATAATAATTGCCTTCAAACTAAACTACAGGATTGGAATGTCTCCCCGCACCACAAATTTCGTCAAAACTGGCAGCTTGTGACCAGCCAAGCGCAAGGCCTCCTCTGCAATCTCTCGCGTCACATCATCCATCTCAAATAATATTCTTCCAGACTTAACCACGGCCACCCAGTACTCTGGATTACCTTTACCCTTACCCATCCGAACTTCTGCCGGCTTTTTCGTAATAGGCTTGTCGGGAAAAATCCTCGTCCAAATCCGCCCCCCACGCTTCACGTGACGAGTCATAGCAATACGTGCCGCTTCGATTTGCCTCGCGGTAATTCGTCCCGGCTCCATGGCTTTGAGTCCATAGAGACCATGAGAGACTTCCCCACCACGGTAAGCCTTCCCATACATACGCCCCTTATGAACCTTACGAAACTTTATACGTTTCGGCGCTAACATCGTCCAATTTCTCCATTAAAAAAATACAAAATCCTACAGAAAACCAAGAGAGGGCTCCGTCTTTTCCAAAGAAGGGATCTGCGCGTCGCCTTTATAAATCCACGCCTTGACCCCTATCTGACCCATTGCCGTTTTGGCTTCCGCAAAACCATACTCCACATCAGCCCTCAAGGTATGCAGAGGTACACGCCCCTCACGATACCATTCAGTTCTAGCAATTTCGTGCCCCCCCAAACGTCCGGCACAATACACCTTAATTCCCAATGCACCAAGGCGCATGGCAGAAGCCATACTTCGCTTCAATGCCCGACGGAAGGACACACGCTTTTCTAACTGGGTTGCAATATTCTCTGCGACCAATTGAGCATCAATCTCTGGCTTCTTTATTTCTTTTACTGTAACGAAGACCTCATTCCCATATTCTTTTTCAAGGGAAGCCTTCAACTTGTCAACTTCTGCGCCCTTTCGCCCAATAATAATTCCCGGTCGAGCCGTATGAATAATCAATTTCAACTGATTCCCCGATCGCTCAATTTCGACGCTAGAAATTCCCGCGTGATACAGCCGTTTTTTCACCACATCTCGGATAGCTAAGTCCTGGTGCAGGAGCTTGGCATAATCCTTTTTGGCGTACCACCGTGACCGCCATGTACGCGTATAGCCCAATCGAAATCCATACGGATGGGTCTTCTGCCCCATGAATCACTCTCCCTTAATTATTCCCAACGAGGGATGTCATTGATTTTTCGTTATTGAATCGGACTGACCACAATCGTAATGTGGCTCGTTCGTTTCTTTATCGGGCTTGCTCGCCCCTGAGCACGCGGCTGAAACCTCTTGAGAACAGCCCCACCATCAACATATGCTCTCGAGATCTTGAGACTTTCAGGCTCTCCTAAATCTTTTTGCCCCGCATTTGCGACTGCCGAGAATAACAACTGCTCAACTACTCTGGCGGCCGATCGAGGCGTATACTTCAAGAGAGCCAGAGCCTCAGCCGCGTTTCGACCCCTTACCATATCCACAATCAGTCTTGCCTTGCGAGGCGCCATTCGCACGTGCCTCAGAATTGCTTTTGCTTCAGCCATTTTTATCTCTATTCTTTCAATAATCCCAATCTACAGACTAATCACAATTCAACTACTTCAAGGCCATGCTTTTTTCACTCCGAGCAGCACTATGTCCCTTAAAAAGCCGCGTTGGAGAAAATTCACCCAATTTATGACCCACCATATTGTCGCTTACAAATACCGGAATGAATTTCTTTCCATTGTGAACAGCAAAGGTCAAACCAATCATATCTGGAGTCACCGTAGATCGACGAGACCATGTTTTAATGACCCTTGACTCCCTTGTCTCTCTTGCCTTCTCCACCTTCTTGAGAAGATGCTCATCAACAAATGGACCCTTATGAATTGACCTTGGCATCGCTCCCCCAATCTACCGGGATTTTTTCTTCCTACTGGCAATAATATATCGTGAACTTTGATTTCTTGGCTTCCGAGTTTTAAAGCCCTTCGCCGGCTGCCCCCAAGGAGACACCGGATGCGGATTTCCTGCTCCAGCCTTCCCCTCACCACCTCCATGCGGATGGTCTACCGGATTCATCACAACACCACGCACGTGCGGCATCTTTCCTAACCAACGAGAACGCCCGGCTTTACCAACCGTGACATTACTATGATCCAGATTTCCTACCTGACCAACGGTTGCCATACAGGCTCCCAGAATCTTTCGCATTTCCCCAGACGCCAATCGGATCTGCACATACCCTTGGTCTCTGCCCATCACCTGAGCGGAGGCACCAGCACTTCTGGCTAATTGAGCACCCTTCCCAGGCTTCAACTCGATATTATGGATCACCACGCCTAAGGGCACCTCAATGAGCGGTAAGGCATTCCCCACTCTCACATCGACCTTAGAACCAGACTGCACAGAATCACCAACAGCCAACCCATGGGGGGCTAAGATATATCGTTTTTCGCCATCAGCATAATGCAGTAAAGCAATTCGAGCCGTTCGATTCGGATCATATTCGATACCTGCTACCTTAGCGGGCACTCCAACCTTGTCGCGCTTAAAATCAATGATTCGATATCGACGCTTATGCCCACCACCCCTAAAACGAACGGTGATTCGTCCTGCATTATTCCTTCCACCAGATGGCGAAATTGTTTTCGTCAAACTTCTCTCCGGCTTATTCGGAGACAACCCCTCATTCGTCACCGCGGACATTCCGCGACGACCAGGGGATGTTGGATTATATTCCTTTATTGGCATAGACAAATCTCTTTCATGAAATAACCCTGCGAATGAAAATTTCTTTATTCTTACGCACTCTCATATAATTCAATTTTCTCCCCCTCCTTCAATGTCACAAATGCCTTGCGCCAATCCGCCCTCTTCCCCAAATACCTGCCCTGACGCTTCATTTTTCCTCGAACATTCATGACATTAACGGATGCCACCTTCACACTAAAAATCTTTTCAACAGCTCGACGAACATCAATTCGCGTCGCACGAGTGTTTACCGCAAAAGCCACACTATTTTTTATTTCACGAATGCTCGTGATTTTTTCCGTCAACAAAGGACGAATCAGCACATCATATGGATTCATGCTATACCCAAACTTCCTGAATTTGTTCTAATTCTACGCGAGAAACCACCAACTTTTCACACCACAGCAAATCATAGACATTCAGATCCCTGGCATGAAGAACCTTTAAGAACTTCACATTCTTCCCAATCCGAATTAGATCCAAAAGCCCCGGCTCAACCACCAATAAAGCTTTTCCGGAGACCCCAACCTGCGAAAGCAGCCGCACGAGCTCCTTGGTCTTCATTTCAGACAAAGTCAGGTCAACCACTATTAAATCCCCCGCCGAAGCCTTAGCGGTCAAAGCAGCCCGTAGGGCCGCACGATAAGCCTTCTTCGGCAAATCAAACGCATACGATCTTGGCTTTGGCCCGAACACGATACCTCCATGCCTCCAAATTGGAGATCGGGCTGATCCGGCTCGAGCCCGCCCCGTATGCTTCTGCTTCCAAGGCTTCTTCCCAGATCCACGAACTTCTCCACGACCCTTAGTCGAAGCATTGCCCTGACGGCTCGATGCCCGTTGCATCACGACTGCGCGATGAACAAGAGTCTCATTCACAGAAGAGTTAAAAACCCCTTCATTCAATTGAACGGTATCCACCTTCTTACCTGTAGCACCATATACAGGAACAACATCCATGCGCTAAACCTAACGAGCCTTTCTCACAATCACCATGCCACCAATAGGGCCTGGAATTGATCCTGAAACAAGTAGAATATTTTCTTCGGACCTGACATCAAAAATGCTCAATCCCTTGATCGTAATCCGCTCATTTCCCATGTGGCCAGGTAAATCTTTATTTTTAAACACCCGCGAAGGGAAGGAACTCTGGCCGATTGATCCAGGAGCCCGATGAAACATCGACCCGTGAGAAGCCGGGCCACCACTATAATTATGACGCTTCATAACCCCCTGAAACCCCTTCCCCTTGGATACACCTTGAACATTGACTTGGTCACCCTTTGAAAATAAATCAACAGTCAACAATGCACCCAACTCAGGCTTGCCAACAGCCTTAAACTCTTTCAAATGCCGCCAACGCTTTTCATTGGCTTTCTTTAAATGTCCCAACTGCGCTTTCGTCAATTTTCGCTCTGCAACTTCCTGAAAGCCGACTTGAACAGCCTCATACCCATCCCGATTCTTTTCTTTAATCTGAACAATTCCACAAGGCCCAGCTTCAACGACAGTGACAGGAATCAGTCGCCTCGACTCATCGAAGACCTGTATCATTCCTAATTTTTTTCCTAACAACCCATTAACCATGTTTATGCTCTACCCATTTCAATTTATTGAATCCAAAGAAATTCAACCCGACTATAACTTAATTTCAACATCCACGCCTGCAGCCAAATTCAATTTCATCAAAGCATCCATGGTTTCTGGAGTTGGCTCCATAATGTCTAGCAAGCGCTTATGCGTACGAATTTCGAATTGCTCGCGAGACTTTTTGTCTACATGCGTTGAACGAAGAACCGTATACTTCTCAATTCTCGTAGGCAAAGGAACAGGGCCCGCAATGAGGGCTCCACTACGACGGACCGTATCTACAATCTCACGAACGGATTGGTCCAGCACACGATAATCAAAGCCCTTCAAACGAATTCGTATTCTTCGGTCTCGATCCACAAAAACCTACCCTTCTACCTTCGCCAGTAATTCTTATTCCACAATTTCCGTGACCACCCCGGCGCCCACTGTCCGGCCCCCTTCACGCACCGCAAACCGCACCCCTTGCTCCATCGCGATCGGCGCAATCAACTCCCCCGAAAACGACACATTGTCCCCCGGCATCACCATCTCCACCCCTTCATTCAGCTGTACGATGCCCGTGACATCGGTCGTCCGGAAATAGAACTGCGGCCGATAGCCATTGAAGAACGGCGTATGCCGGCCCCCTTCTTCTTTCGTCAACACATACACTTCGGCCTTAAACTTCGTATGCGGCGTAATCGACTTCGGCTTGGCTAAGACCATGCCCCGCTCCACATCTTCCTTCTTCGTGCCGCGCAATAACGCGCCGACATTGTCCCCCGCTTGCCCTTCATCCAAGACCTTGCGAAACATTTCGACGCCGGTGACAATGGTCACCTGAGTCGGCTTTAAGCCTACAATCTCGATTTCATCCCCCACCTTGACGAGCCCACGCTCTATCCGACCCGTGACGACGGTCCCTCGACCACTAATCGTGAAGACATCTTCGATGGGCATGAGGAAGGGCTTGTCGATGGCCCGCGCTGGCGTGGGAATATAGGCGTCGACGGCCTCTAACAACTTCAAGATCGACGGCACCCCCACCTCACTTTGATCCCCTTCGATGGCTTTGATGGCCGAGCCAATGACGACCGGCACATCATCCCCGGGGAAGCCATATTTCGTGAGAAGTTCCCGCACTTCTAATTCCACAAGCTCCAAGAGCTCTTTGTCTTCGACTTTGTCGGCTTTGTTCAAGAAGACCACGATGTAGGGCACGCCCACTTGGCGGGCCAAGAGGATATGCTCCCGCGTTTGCGGCATGGGCCCATCAGCGGCACTGACGACGAGGATGGCCCCGTCCATTTGTGCGGCCCCTGTGATCATGTTCTTGACATAGTCGGCATGGCCCGGACAGTCCACATGCGCGTAATGCCGATTATCCGTCTCATACTCAACATGGGAGATGGCGATCGTGAGAATCTTCGTGGGATCGCGCCGCCCTTGGCTTTCACTGGCCTTCGCTACTTCGTCATACGGCACATACGCGGCCTTGCCCACGCCACTCATGACTTTCGTGAGGGCCGAGGTCAAGGTCGTTTTGCCATGGTCCACGTGCCCAATCGTGCCGACATTCAGATGCGGCTTCTTCCGCTGAAATTTCGCCTTCGCCATCCTCTTTCCTCCTCAAATCACTTATTTGCCATAAAAGAATAGTTTATAAAGAGAGGCCTCACTCACCTTGATTCTTTTTAATTATTTGCTGGGCCATAACCCTGGGAACCACTTCATACGACTCAAATTCCATGCTATACGTTGCTCGACCCTGCGTTTTCGATCGCAAATCCGTAGAATAGCCAAACATCTCACTCAATGGCACAGTTGCCTCCACCACCTGAGACCCACCCCTAGCCTTCATTCCATGAATTTTCCCACGACGACCATTCAAATCCCCGATTACATCACCCATAAAATCCTGAGGAACCAAAACCTCTACCTTCATTACCGGCTCCAATAAGACCAAGTCGGCTTTTTGACAGGCACTCACTAAAGCCATAGAACCTGCAATTTTAAAAGCCATCTCACTTGAGTCGACCTCATGGAAAGAACCATCATATAAAGTTACCTTCAGATCTCTTAGCGGATAACCGGCTAAAATACCACTTTCCATTCGTTCTCTAACACCTTTTTCTACTGGGGCAATGAATTCCCTTGGGACAGATCCCCCCACAATTTTATTGACAAACTCCAAGCCCTTGCCAGATTCAG
>JAQBGS010000217.1:0-5527 GCA_032128535.1 Nitrospirota bacterium | reverse complement strand
TAAATTGAGGGAAACTTGGTGAGCTATCGGCTAAGTGGTCGTCAATTCCACATGGCCGGGGGAAATTGTTGAAGCGAAGTACGGAGAATGAGTTGATTCCCGGTTGAGAAGGGAGGCTGGATGACTTTCCACGTGCAACCGTTTTCCTTCAAACCTTGCCCGATAAGGGTGAGTTGACGGGGACCCTTGGTCATCTATAAAAGAGACCTGGCTGAGGTTAAAAAGAAAAGTTTTGAATCCCAGACGGTGTGATCGAAACACGGTCAAGCTCAATTCTTTTGCGACCCTTTTATAAAAGGGTCCTTTTACATAAAACATGATCGTATCTGGAGACAATTGTTCGGTCTGAATCATTGGAATTCTCCCCATGAAATGGGTATGGTTGCCTGCGTTTATACAGACAGTAAACCCCAAAACAAGAGCTTTGACCATTCCTCAGATGAGGGGCTGGCTTCTCGCTAATGAGTATAAACGATGCGTAATCATTGGAGAGCGAGCTCCAGTGAACAGGAAATAGGAGAATCTTTCATCTCTTTCAATCCTTCAAAGTTGACGGGTCTTCCGATGGACCGGTATAAAGTGGGCTACTTTTCCGATTGCTTTTCCTAATAGCCTCAATAATAAAGATGATGTGCGCCCGTAGCTCAATTGGATAGAGTATTGGACTTCGAATCCAAGGGTTACAGGTTCGATTCCTGTCGGGCGCACCAATTAAATCAAGGGCTGGTGGTGATGACACCCTTCCCCTCTCCCTTCCTAATCCCAGGGCCAATTTAGCGAGAGTTCCCCCATATGTTGGAGTGAGGGCCAGGAGACCTTTGTAATTCATTCTGGGTATGATGGGTTCGTGAAACCCCATCGCTAAAATCATAGGGTTTATAAAACTCTGTAGCACTTGGTTTGAGTGTCGCGTAATCGGCGAACAATCCCAACAGACTGCGTTTATGGATATTTTAGGAAAGCTGATTGGGAGGTGTAGGAATTTTTACCCAACTAGTACCGGGAAAAATTAGGAGTAGGATTTTAAGGAGGAGATCATTCAGGACGATTTCGTTAGTAAGTGCGAGCAGGAGGCGGGACAGGCGCAGGGTAAATGGCCTGTTAAGGCAGGGTTCAAATATCCCTCTTGTTTAAAAATGAAAAGAGAGCCCTCCGAATATTCCATGTGAGGAATAGTTTGCTTCAAATTGGGAATCCTTAAATTTAAACTTGGTGTAGTTGTATTTATATTCCGTGAATAAGGCGACACTTTTATTGAAATAAAATCGAAGCCCACCCAAAACATTAGCGCCAGGAGCAACATCATTGTCAGAACCTGTAGAGTCGGATATGTGACCCCAAAAGGCACCGATTCCTATTCCTGCGTAGGGTTCAACATAGTACCCGGGAAATCGGAATATGACATTTAAGGCTGGTGTAATGATTCGTAGATGGCTACCATCCAAGGTTCCAAGCGAGGAGGAACTACCACCAAACCCTGCTGTGACATTTTGTTGTTTTATGTGGGGGTTAGCCGTAAACACTTCAAATTCTACGCCAAGCCAGTCGAGAGAATCCGGCAAAAAATAGCCAACTTTCGCTCCGTATCCTAGAGCATTATCGAGATCTAGGTCACTTAATGAAATGCCCTTCGAACTGCCCACTCCTTTCACATCTTTGAGATCATTCGGTTTGACAAAACCGGCTTGACCCCCTACATACCATTCGGCAGTAGCAGGATTGCTGGTCATTAAGAACATGCCTATTATTATGGTGAGAGCGAGGAATGTCTTGTTCATGTTAAAACTCCTGTTGAAAAATCAAACGAAGGTCAAGAGCATCTCAAAATACCGGGGTTCTTATTTTGCGAAGAGAAGATTTTTCTCAATAACCTATAAACGTTCTCTTTATTATCGGGTAAACTGGCAAATCCTTTAGATTTGACGGGTTTTTCCCACGGAGCGATAGCTGGGAGGGTTTACGATGCCTAGTCGTTCTTTGTTCTTCTTGTTTCTCCTGTTCCTGGGCTTTCCCCAATATGGGGCAGCTAAGGTCCAGAGTACCGTTGTTCCCTATACTTATGAGGAAACCGCATTTGAAGGCTTTCTGGCCTGGGATGATTCAGTAAAGGGGAAAAGGCCCGGCATACTCGTGGTCCATGAATGGTGGGGGCTAAATGACTATGCTCGGTCCCGAGCCGAACAATTAGCTGGGTTAGGATATGTGGCGTTTGCTGTGGATATGTATGGAAAAGGAAAAGTGACTACCCATCCCGAGAAAGCGGGTGAATGGGCAAAACTGACGACCAGTCATGTGGGTGAGTGGTTGGGAAGAGCCCAGGAGGGCCTGAAGCTGCTTCAAGCAGATCCGAACGTTGACCCGACTCGCTTAGCGGCTGTTGGCTATTGTTTTGGTGGGGCAACTGTGATGCAATTGGTCTATGGAGGTGCTCCCGTAAAAGGGGTCGTGAGTTTCCATGGGTCGTTGCCTCTTCCGAACAATTCTCAAACTATCCCCAATTCAGCTAAAGTTCTAATTGCACATGGTGCCTCCGATCCGTTTCTTACAGAAGATCACATCAGAAAATTTAAGGCTGCTCTCGATCTGGCCGAAATTGATTGGCAGATGATGATATATGGAGGAGCTCAACATAGTTTTACGAATCCATCGGCTGACCAATATGGGTTGAATGGTGCGAAGTACGACAAGCAAGCTGATCGGCGATTTTGGGGCCACATGAAGAATTTTTTTGACGAATTGTTCCGATAACTTATAATAATGATTACTAGAATTCACACGATTGTCAGATAAATAGGATAAGAAATTGAAAACTATTCTAGGAATATCGGCCTATTATCATGATAGTGCAGCCTGTCTTGTGCTGGATGGGCAGATTGTGGCCGCGGCACAGGAGGAGCGATTTACACGCAAGAAACATGATTCCGGGTTTCCGTTCCATGCGGTTGAATTTTGCTTGGGTCAGGGGAGCTTAACTATTGGCGAGGTCGATTATCTGGTCTTTTATGACAAACCCCTCATCAAATTTGAACGGCTGTTAGAAACCTACCTCTCCTATGCCCCACAAGGACTCATGTCCTTTCTCACGGCCATGCCGGTGTGGATCAAAGAAAAACTGTTTTTACGAAATTTACTCGACAAGGCCTTTCGGCAAGTTGGCGGGCTTGGGAAAAAGGATCCCCTTCCTCCCCTGCTCTTTGGGGAACATCATGAATCCCACGCGGCCTCAGCCTTTTTCCCCTCGCCCTTTCAAGAAGCCGTAGTACTTTGTATGGATGGAGTAGGCGAATGGGCGACTACCTCGGCGTGGGTGGGACGGGACAACCGACTCACCCCCTTGTGGGAAATCCCTTTTCCGCATTCCATGGGTCTACTCTATTCAGCCTTCACTTACTATACGGGTTTCAAAGTGAATTCTGGGGAATATAAAGTCATGGGTCTGGCCCCCTATGGCGAACCCACCTACGTCAAAACCATTTTAGATCATCTCGTCGATGTGAAGCCTGATGGCACCTTCCGGTTGAACATGGAATATTTTGCCTATTGCACTGGTCTCCGCATGACCAGTGACAAGTTTGACGAGTTATTTGGGGCCCCTCCTCGAAAAGCCGAAGGCCAATTGACCCAACGAGAAATGGATTTGGCTCGTTCCATACAGGAAGTCACCGAGATCGTCATGCTGCGGTTGGCAAACAGTTTACACAAGGAAACGGGCATCAAGAATCTGTGCTTATCGGGCGGGGTGGCCCTCAACTGTGTCGGCAATGGCCGGGTTTTACGTGAAGGCCCATTTGAAAAACTCTGGATACAGCCTGCTGCGGGCGATGCCGGTAGTGCACTCGGTGCCGCCTTGAATGTTCATTACCACTACCTAGATCACCCCAGACAATGTGACGGAACCCAGGATGCCATGCGAGGTAGTTACCTGGGCCCGTCGTTTACCAATGAGGAGATTGAGAGGGTTTTACAGAAGCTGGAAGCTCCCTACGAACGCCTGGATGATGGCCAACTCTGTGAGCGAGTGGCCGGTCATCTGGCGGATGAAAAAGTCATTGGCTGGTTACAAGGGTGCATGGAGTTTGGCCCGCGGGCTTTAGGTGGACGCAGTATTTTAGGCGATCCCCGTAGCGAGAAGATGCAATCCGTCATGAACCTCAAAATTAAATATCGCGAATCCTTTCGACCGTTTGCCCCGTCGGTACTCCGGGAATGCGTCTCGGACTATTTTGAGATGGACACCGATAGTCCTTATATGCTCTTAGTGGCGCCGGTGGCGGAGCATCGGCGAGTGGCCCTCCAGGCGGACCAGGAAAAGCTTTGGGGGATTGACCTCTTGAACGTGCCAAAGTCAGATATCCCAGCCGTCACCCACGTGGATTATTCCGCACGAGTCCAAACCGTGACGGCCTCCACCAATCCTCGCTATTATCAACTCTTGCAAGCCTTCCAGAAGCAAACTGGCTGTGGGGTATTAATCAATACCTCTTTTAATGTTCGTGGCGAGCCAATTGTCTGTACGCCAGAAGATGCGTATCGCTGTTTCATGCGCACCGAAATGGATGTGCTAGTCTTAGAAAATTGTGTGCTCCTGAAGGAACAGCAGAAACCCATTCCCAAAGATACCAATTGGATGAACGAGTTTGAACTTGATTAATCTTGGATGACACAAACATGACTTCATCCTCACCACCCAAAGACGTCCCTCTCAAGCAACTCCGGCAATTTGGCTGGCTCATGGGTGGCGTCTTTGCCCTCATTACCTTTTGGCCCTTGGTAGTTCGTGGGGAAGGCATCCGAATGTGGGCGGGCATCCTCGCTGGACTATTTTGGGGGTTGGGGACCGTATTCCCCAATGGCTTGAAGCCCATCTATCGGGGCTGGATGATCTTCGGCGAAAAGATTGGGTGGGTGAATTCCCGCATTCTTTTGGGGCTGGTATTCTATGGCCTGGTCACCCCTATCTCGCTGGTCATCAGGTTGTTGGGCAAGCGGCCCCTGCAGCTCAGCTTTGATCCCAAAGCCGAAACTTATCGGGTGCCCAAAGAGGCCCGTGCGGCCGATCATGTCTTGAAAGCCTTTTAAGGGAGGAACAATTTGATGGCAGGTTTTCTTGGAGAATTGTGGGAGTTTATGCGCGAGCGGAAAAAGTTCTGGCTGGCTCCGATTATCATTATGCTCTTGCTCTTAGGCGGCCTTATCATCTTGAGTGAAGGCTCAGCAGTGGCTCCGTTCATTTACACGCTTTTTTAAGGGGTCAGTGTTAATCGTCAATTCAAGGCCCTAGCAGACTGGCGCTCTTAAACGAGCCCTCTTGACTCTCAAAATTCATGAATTATCATGTAAAAGAAGGGTTGGCGAGGGCCCTGGATACCAGTGGGATATTCCAAAATCCTGTAGATTAACCTGCTCGCCTATTGGAAACCTGAACATTTTTTGACCCGTATGACCCATCGGGTTCATTTCACGACGTATGTCTGGATCTGAACACGACCAGATTTCCCAGCTTCGTGCCTTCCTGAATCGACAGGTC
>JAQBGS010000216.1:0-3234 GCA_032128535.1 Nitrospirota bacterium | reverse complement strand
TTCCATATTATTTAAGCCTTTATCAATGCAAAATTCACGTAAAAAAATGAAGCCCAAGACTATTTACTCTCGTACTGTAGAGGAGAAAACCGTGAAGGAGAATACCTGGCAGTTATAAAAACCGTCAAGAAATCTCATTGGTGGCGAACTTTGGGAAAACCCTATACTTTTGCTTGATTTTATAGGTAAAATCCTGGTACACACATTGGCCTTTTCTGCAAAGTCCTTGTGTCAGCTTTTATCGAGATTGGTGTGCCGAGGTAGCTCAGTTGGTAGAGCACAGCCCTGAAAAGGCTGGTGTCCACAGTTCGATTCTGTGCCTCGGCACCATATTTTCCCAATGCAGGAACTCCTTCTCCCCTATGATTATGATTTAATATCTTCTTTTTAACTTTGGTGAAAATCATGAGTATGCTTACACCACGCCTTTCCCCTATCCGGCAGATACTCCTCTTCTTAATTTTCGTTTTTTCTTTTTTCGGAATCAATAGTTTTCTTCAAGCTGAAGAGACAGTCCAACTCATATCCTCTCCCAAAATCAGAACCATCGTTGCTGATTTTTTGATGATGGATGGAGGCCTCTATATCGTCCGTGGGGAGCGAGGGGAAATCCAGATCGAAGTGACACCTGACACAGAGGTATCTGAGAAGTTTATATTTGGAGATCGTATAAAGGCCGTATTACTACCCAACGACGTGGCTCAGATTATTACCCGAGCAGCCCCTGATGAACCGATTGGGACTACCACCAACGAACCATCAGAACTACCGCCAGCTGTCACACCAACAGAGATAAGCTCAACTTCTGAAGAAGATCAAGGTACGTCACCTTTGTATAAAGCCTATCAAGTAGCGAAAGTTCGTGTCATCATTGCAGACATCCTCATGGTTGATGGGAGTTTTTATATTGTTCGGAGCGAACACGGGGAAATTCAAATTGAAATCACTCCAGAGACAAAATTAAGCGAAAACTTTCAGTTTGGCGATAAAATAAAGGCCCGCGTCACAGCAACAGACAAAGCCCTTTCTGTCGTTCGAGCTGGAAAGGACGAACCGACGGGTATTCAGGATGAAACCGCTCCGCCAGTTGTTGCAATGCCAGTTCCTCCGGTGCAGCCCGTACTTCCTACCGTGCCACTTGTTCAAGCACCTTCACCCACAACCCCAATTGCGCCAGAACAGAAAACGCCAGCGGCACCTGTAGAGACGACTCCTTCCACTCGTATCATTGTGGCTGACGTGTTAATGGTTGAGGGGGATTTTTATATCGTCCGTGGAGAAACAGGAGAAATACGAATCGAAGTGACACCAAAGACCGTCGTGTCTGGATCCTTCGATTATGGAGATCGAATCAAGGCGGAAGTGCTCCCCAATGACAAAGCCCTCACCATCGAACGTGCGAATCCCAATGACCCTGTTGGGATCACCACGCCCTAAGATTTTTAGAGAATTTTTTTTCGAGACAGCGAAAATGCCTACCCACATATGAGTAGGTGGTTTTAGCTGATGCCCGATCGGGAGAAAAACACGGTCAGGAAAGAATTGAGAAGGAATGGAGTGAAAGGAAAAGGTATCTCACTAAGACGGGGAGAAGTTATTAGATTTCAACCTGTTGGCTCTTAGCTTCCTGCTTGATAACCTGATTGAGGATTTTTTGATATTCCCGGATACGCTTTACATAATGCACCGGCTCCCATCCTCGTGCGTAAAGGTGGGGTAGATCTTGGTAATATTTTTTCTTGGCCAGGAGTGGGAGCACCTCTTTCATGTCTTCCCATCGGTTTGGATTTTTCCCTAAACGTTGACCCAGCAATTGTGCATCTCTGACATGTCCAATGCCCACATTATAAGACGCTAAAGCCAAAAACATCCGGTCTGACGTTTGAATGGTATCAGGCAGACGGTCGAACAAATGAGAGAGATAACGAGCCCCACCGGCAATACTCTTCTTCGGGTCCAATCGGTTTTGTATTCCCAAATCTGCCGCAGTCGAGCGTGTTAACATCATGAGGCCACGTACCCCCGTTGGGCTAATAGCACGTCGGTTCCATTTCGACTCCTGATAAGACATCGAAGCTAATAAGACCCAGGGGATTCCCGTTTGTTCTTCAGCTTGCTGAAACTCGTCACGATAATGCGGCAATCGAGCGGTGATATGTTTGAGAAATGTTTGAATTTCATAGGAAGGCAATTGACTGCCTAGTTGCGCCACTCGATCCTTGTGTGAAAGGGCATTGCCTGCATAATGAGGAATCTCCGAAAGCAATATCACCCCACAGATCAAAAGAAGGACCACCACGAGCTGCTGAACCAGATATTTCATGGTGCTTAGCGCTTTGCCCATTTTCTCAAAAGAAATCATGAATCAATGTTTCACAAGGCCATATAAATGAAAAAGACAGACGGCTTCAGTAAGTTGAATGTATTATGGTGACACATTGAGCGCATTCATACAAGCCAATTGCTACTCGGATTGTTGCCTAATCTCAGGCAACCTAGCTATTTTTTCCTGAAAATTCAATGACTTCAACCAGTTCATACGAAAGAAATATGGCTGAGACTAACATGAAACAATTCATCGCAAGATCCGTTACTTTATATTCTCGGACATTCGGTCATGGATATTAAATGACCGACTCGGATTACTTAAGAACCCCCCTTTTGACTGGAAAAGACGGTGGCGTCACAAGAAAAGTATTTAATCTGTTTGAGTGGAATAATCGTCACTTCCTTGGGTGTATCAATCTCTAAAATCTCCATATCATCACTGATGGTATGTCGAACCGCATCCTTAAATTCAACTTCTTTATTATCAACAAACACAACTTTTACCCAATATTGCACCGTGGACTCCTTTCTTAAATAAATACGACAGACGTGTTCGTCACAATGAGTCCGAATACAATCAGACTATTTCCCAAGTTCGCTAGAACGATGTGTGGCAGCTTCAACCGCTTCGATAAGAGTCGCACGCAACCCGCCTTCCTCTAGTCGCTGCAACCCGGCAATGGTCGTTCCGCCAGGTGAGGTCACACGATCTTTGAGTACAGCAGGATGTTCACCGGTTTCCCTGACCATTTTGGCCGCACCCAAGACCGTTTGCACGGCCAATATATGTGCGATGTTTCGAGGGAGCCCGACTCGCACTCCCCCATCAATCAACGCTTCAATAGCCAAATACACATACGCCGGCCCACTTCCACTAAGACCGGTAACGGCATCCATTAACGATTC
>JAQBGS010000215.1:0-2620 GCA_032128535.1 Nitrospirota bacterium | reverse complement strand
TTGTCGGGGGAGGGTTTGATTCGTGTATAGGTACCATCTGATTCCAATCGGCGCCCTAGGGAGTTGTCCTTGAGATAGGGCGTTAAGATCGATTCCACCAGAAATTTACGAAGCTTGGGGTTTTCGATGGGGAACAGAAGTTCCACTCGTCGGTCTAAGTTTCTCGTCATGAGGTCCGCGCTCCCGATGAAGAGTTCATCGTTTCCCCCATTCTGGAAATAAAAACAGCGGGAATGTTCCAGGAACCGTCCGACATGCGAGGTGACGGTAATGGTTTCGCTGAGCCCCGGGATGCCAGGGCGCAGCCCGCACATGCCTCGTATGAGCAACTCTATTTTCACGCCGGCTTGAGAGGCGCGATACAGGGCTTGAATACAGGCTTTGTCCACCATGGAATTCATTTTGAAGACGAGATAGCCGTCGCCGTGTTCTTGCTGCCGATCGATTTCGCGGTCGATTCGTGCGATGAGTTGATCCCGAATCCCTCTCGGCGCGACGAGCAATTTGGCGTAGGTGTCTTTTTTGGAAAATCCCGTCAGGGCGTTAAAGAGATCGGTTACATCTTCGCCCATGACAGGATCGCAGGTGAAAAAACTCAAGTCGGTATAGATTTTACTGGTGATTGGATTGTAATTCCCTGTGCCGAGATGGAGGTACCGGTAGATGCCTTCTGGCTCCCGCCTCACGACCATACAGACTTTTGCATGGGTTTTGAGTCCAAGAACGCCGTAGACGACGTGCACGCCTTCATCTTCCAATTTTCTCGCCCATTCAATATTATTTTCTTCATCGAATCGTGCTTTGAGTTCAAGGAGGACGGCTACCTGCTTCCCGTTTTGGCGCGCTTCCATTAAGGCGGCGACGACTGGCGAGTTGGAGCCAACGCGATACAGCGTCTGTTTGATGGCTAACACATTGGGATCCAGAGCGGCTTGCCGAATGAAGTCCACAACTGGGGTAAAGCTGTCATAGGGATGATGGAGAAGGATGTCTTCTTTCTTGATGAGCGCAAACAACGATTCTTTTGACCCAGGCTCCGTTAACAGGGTCGGGTGCAGGGGAGGGAATTTCAGGTCACTCCGTTCAATACTCGCTAATTCCATGAGATTCGATAAGCCCAGACGAAAGTCGTAGGTATAGACCTGATAAGGGGCTAACGTGAGATTGCGGACGAGAATATCTTTTATGAAGTCTGGTGTGCGTGGATCCAGTTCTAGCCGTACGACGGACCCGTATTGTCGCAGATCAATTTGTTCCTCAATGGCGGCTAACAGGTCTCCGGCTTCATCCTCTTCGATTTCAAAATCTGCATCGCGTGTAATGCGGAAGTAATAGGCGGCTTGGACGGTGACCCCTGGAAACAACAGATCGAGATTATCGGAAATAATGTCTTCGAGCCACACGAAATTGGTGGCCGCTTGTCCGCTTTCTAATCCTAATTGCTGATCATCAGTGACCTGCTGTTCATCAGGTATTCGGACGAGTCTGGGAAACGGGCCTGGCACTTTAATGCGGGCGAAGCATTCTCCACGTTCCGGGTCGTTCGCCACGACCGCGAGATTCAGGGTTAAATTGGAGATATGGGGAAAGGGGTGGCTGGGATCAAACGCTAAAGGAGTGAGCGCGGGAAAGATTTCTTTTCGAAAATATCGTCGCAGTAAGGAGCGTTGCTTGGGCTTCACATTTTTATAAGAAAGAATATGGATGCCGGCTTCTGCCAGATTGGGCAAGAGAGCTTCCTTCCAACATTGTGAGACACGCTCAAAACTCTGTAGCAACACGTCTCGAATTTTTCCCAATTGTTCCGAGGGGCTAGTTCCATCTAAAGACGCTTCCAGAACTCCGCTGGTTAATTGTTCGCGAAGGCCGGAAATTCGAATCATGAAAAATTCATCCAGGTTATTAAAGAATATGGCCAGAAATTTGAATCGCTCTAATAACGGATTGCTGGGATCTTCGGCCTCTTCCAGCACGCGTTTGTTGAATTCCAACCAGCTTAGTTCCCGGTTCAGGTAGAGCTTGGGATCATCCAAATTGGTGAGCGTTTCTTGAGAGGCATTCTGGGGGAGAGTCGATTGTTTATTCATGAGCTGTGGGGGCGCGCCGTTCGGCCAATTGGGAAATTCTGTAAGGTCACTCTATTGGGTAACGTAGATATCCACGAATGCCTTCATTATAGCAGAGGGTGGTCTCTCTGCCGATGGACGTTGGGAGAAAAAATATATGGCCAGAGGAAAAGGCATCTTATACAATCTTTGAAAGGCTGAAAGCTTCGGGCTTGTTCGATTCAACAAGGTTCTGGGTTATTCATGAGGCCAATGGGAAATTGGGGAGGAGTTTAGGAGTGAATGTGGGATTAACGCCTGTCCAATTAGAAGGTTTATTGCAAACGGCGGTGCACGCGGCCCAGGCGGCATCTGTGCCAATCAAAGCCTATTTTGGTGGCCAGCATCTGGAAGTGCAGCAAAAGGGAGATGGATCACCCGTGACCTTGGCAGACCAAGAGGCTGAAGCGCTGATTCGCGCCAATCTTCTCTCGAATTCTGAGCTGGGGCCTCTGGATATCTTGGGGGAGGAGGAGGGCCTACAAGGAACAGGCACTCGTTGGCGCTGGATTGTT